>JABMRT010000051.1 GCA_013202295.1 Candidatus Zhuqueibacterota bacterium | reverse complement strand
TACACTCCCATAAGCGCCGCAACCTTTTCAAGCAAGTCCCGCCAGATGGTCAACACAATCATCACCACAGTAGAGCCGAACCAGAGCAGGGCATATTTTTCCATGAGCTTTTTTTTGCGTATTAGCTCAAACAATGTCGCTCCGGTTAGTAGAACAACCAGAATCGCGATAATCTCAATCCGCTGATTCATGATTTGTCAATCCTTTCTCTTTCTTTCAATAAATCAATGAGTATGGCCAGAACAACTTTAATCATATAATAGATCGCACGGAAAGCGTTTATTGAGGATTCTCCATGTTGCCTTTCACGCATTTGAACGGGCACTTCCCTGATACGAAATCCATGACGGCTCAAGAGCACAACTGCTTCAGGTTCTGGATAATCCCACGGATAAAACTCAGCCAGGAATCGGATTGTTTTGCGATTATACGCACGAAATCCTGATGTATTATCAGTCACTTTCTGGCGCAAGATCAGCGAATTCAGGAATGAGAATACACGGATGCCCATCATGCGTGTAAAAGGAACCTTATAACCGGAGGTCTCGAGAAATCGTGATCCGATCACAACGTCACAATCACACTCATGGAGAGGCTCCAGAATTTTTGGGATCTCTGCTGCAGCGTGCTGACCATCTGCGTCAATTTGTATAGCCGTGTCATAGCCCTGCTGATAAGCATATTGGAATCCTGTTTGAACCGCACCACCTATGCCAAGATTGAATGGCAACGAAAGAACGATCGCGCCGGCTTCTGATGCTCTTTCAACCGTCAAATCCGTGGATCCATCATCCACAACCACAAGATCGACATCAGGCGCGTGGATTCGGATATCTTCGATCACGGTCGTGATATTTGCCTCTTCATTCAAAGCCGGTATGATAATTAATGTTCTCAAACGTAATCCATATTTATTAATCAATGGGTTCAGGCTATGACCGAAATAACGAAATGAAATTAAATTCCCGATATTTACTGATCCATAGCCCAAGAGTTTTTGGTTTTAGCTCCCCCGTCAGGACAAGAAGCAATATGTATACAATCAATCCAAGTGGGAAAATCCAGAGTACCTGAATGCCATCTGTCGGAAGCAGGGTGCTGATCCATCCGGCAACTGCTGCAGACAGTAAAATCCGCAATCCGGATAACGGGCGCAATATGGTACCGAATCGGTTGAACACAATGACAATTGTAACCAGTGTTCCCAGCCAAACTGAAATGGTCGTAGATAAAGCACCCCCCGTAGGCCCCATCCTGGGCACAAGAAAAATACAAAGCAAGAAATTAATCCCTATTGCCGCAAATGAAACAATGGATGAAATCAATGGTTTGTTATCCGCATTCAGAATGGTCGTAAATAGTGCGAAAAATGCAAGACCCGTCATACCCCAAACTAAAATTCCAAGGATTGACGATGCCGGCAAATACAAATTAGTGTAGATCATTGAGATCAATCCAGGACGGCATACCATGATCATTACCGCAAAAGGGATGGCAAGTACAGTCAGGAAGTACGTTGCATGCCGGATGGTTTGCATCACATGGCTCATGTCTTTGTTGGCCAGTCCGAGAGAGACCATGGGCAGTACAGTTGCGGACAGCCCCATAAACACAAAATACGGCACCTTTGCCATCATTGATGCGGCCACATAAAATCCACTTGATTCATTCCCGAGAAAATAACGAACCACCCAGAGATCCATATTAAAAAAAAGATTGAGCATAAAGAAATATATCAATGATGAAGTCATGAAGTGGATTATCTTTCGAGAATCATAGAACATGCGATTCTGCCAGGGTTTGACAAGAACGAGACCAATCAGAAATCCTGTAAAAGCACCGACTGCGTTTGCGATAAAAATAAAGGGCAATGATCGGGTCAGCCAGACTGCAAGGAACATGAACACCACGCGCAGCACTGACCACGCGATGAGTAACAATGCCTGCTTGGAAAAACGCCGCAATCCATTCTGATAGGCCGTGATGAGGTGAAATAATCCAAGAAAAAGGATATCTAGGAAAGCAAATCGCAAGAGATTCACGAGGGTGTTGTCATTGAATATTTTCGCGATAATCGGAGACATTGCCATGGAAACACCGAACAATCCAACGGCAATCAGGATCTGAATTCGAAAAGCGGCCCAGAGAATGGCAGGTCCCTGATTCTCATCGGAGGCCACGAATTTCTGCACCGCATAGGGTAGACCATTAACAATGAGAATTTCCAGCCAGAAGAGAATGGAGAAAACCAGCCCAAACTGACCGTATTGTTCAGGGCCAAGTATACGGGCCATGCCGATATTTAAAAGCCCGCCGGTAAGGAGAAAAATCGTCCATGCCGTAACAAGAAAGAATGTGCCCTGTTTGAGGCTCAATTCAATCCCCCATCTGTCCAGTGATAGAGTCTCACGGTACCCTGTGGCGTCATCTGCGGCGGAGCAAAGGTCTCCTCAATATAATTTCGAACCGCATCAGAAGTATACTGAGGATGAGTAAAATGAAAATCTGAAATCAGCAACCAGCCCGACGGATGATCGGCGATGATAGATTGAAGATCCTCCAGGGATTCCACACAGGGAGCCCCGGCATACAAGTCGAACCTCTGCCCCTTCTTGTTCACAAGCCCTTTGGATTCCGCCTGTTCGAGATTCACCTGATTCAATCCGTAATTGGAAGTCAATCCATAATACAGCGCAACCTGCGGCAGGCTGGTAATAATCAAATCATCGGACTGTTTTTGTGAAAAGACGGTTTGGCTCGCACCGCGCCACTCCTCCGGTGTGACAGCCATATTGGTAATGCCATCAGGTTGTTTTGGAATCTTAAGTGTAATTCTGAACCAGGGAAATAATACGAACATGAAAAGGACCATACCCAAAATTAGAAATCGGTTGCCCCGCGCACCGATCCATTTTATAAATGGGGATTTCTCATATTCTGAGTCCAGCCAGTTGGACAGCCCGAATGCGGCAATCATCAGAAAATAGGGATACACAAAAAACAGATACGCTTCGACCCGATGTGTAAAGACAAGAGTGAGCAATATGAATGGAACGAAAAAGAGCGATGCGGGCAGCCATCCGGAGATATGTTTTCGTGTGATGAGCTGGAAGCTTCCAAGGAACGCGAACACCGTGATCGGCATACGCCAAGGAGACATCAAAAACTCAAGAAGGGCCGTCTTTTTTGCCGCGTAGGCAACACCCGATGCCCAGGTTGGTGTATAATTAAAGGATTCCACCACCTGTACCCGTAGTGAAGGGAGCGCAACAATCAGCAACCCACCTAGGATTCCACCCCCAACCAAAACAACAGTATAAGGATTCATCCAGCGTGATCGACCCTCCGTACCAAATAGAAGAATTCCAGCCCGGATAAGCATATATAGGCCAAATCCGGGAATAAGCATCGTAGCAATAGTATGAATATGCAGAGTAGTCACGCCAAGCGTGACCAGGAAAATGACCAGCCATGGAATAGAGATGGAATCGAAAAACTTTTTATTCGGATCCTGAACATGATTTTCACGAAATCCTTTAATATAGCAGACTGAGAGCCAGAGTGTTATAAATTGAAGGAGTGTATACATCCGTGCCGTGCGGGACCATCCGACTTCAAAATGGGAGAAGGCCATGAAAAACGCTGTAAACAAAGCGGTTTTAGGATCAAACCAGATCCGTACAAGGCCATATGCCAATAAGATGGAAAGCACTCCGAAAAGCACTGAAGGCATCCGGGCAGAGAACTCACTCACTCCAAATAATTTGAAAGATGCCGCCACGATAGCGGTATATATCCGTGCCCTGCCATAGATAGCACCCGAAGGCAGGGTATCCACGCCAGTTTCATTGAGAGATTTGGCAGTGAAAACTGTATTGACCTCATCCACCCAAAAGCTGGCTCGGTCCAGATTCAAAACGCGAACGCCTGTACCTGCAAGAACGAGCAGGCCGAGAATCAGAACGGTTGTGATTTTATTCATTGGATTCATGTGTGAACTCCGATCACCCATCCGAAGGGGATGTCTTGGGTTCAAGGTAATGCTTCAAGCAATCTTTGTAATATCGCGCAGTGGCTTCAATGCCCTCGCGCAAGTTGGTTTTAGCAGTCCATCCCAATGTGTTTTGGATCTTGGCAGTGGACACGACAAACCGCTTAATATCAATCTTCTCACGTGATTCTGGAAACGGGATGTATGTAATTTCACCCTTCCCCACGGCGCGGACAATTTCCTTAACCATATCAAGGAATATTGTCTCCACACCGGACCCGACGAAGAACACCTCCTGATTAGCGACCGGAGAAATCGCCGCCCGGAGAAACGCCTCCACCACATCGTCTATATATACATAATCACGGGTCTGACTGCCCTCGCCATACACCGTGATCGGTATCTCTGTCATGGCGTTGGACATAAACCAATTCAGAATCCCGTAAAATCCGGCGTGCATCTGGCAGCGCGGTCCGTACACATTGTTCAGCCGTAGCGACACGACCGGCATGTCATAGACCTTGCCATACAGCATCAAATACCGTTCGGCCGCCATCTTGTTGATGCCGTAAATGTCCGTGGGATTTTCCGGATGGGACTCATCCACTGGTAAAGTGATGGGTTCGCCAATCTGACCACGTGATCCAGCATAAAGGATTTTAGGGCAAGGACTAAGATTGCGACAGACCTCAAGCAGATGAATCATCCCGTGGCAATTGGCTTCCACATCCAGGATCGGATCCTCCATCGAGATTTCGCGTCCGACTTGCGCGGCCATGTGAAAGATGATATCGTGGTCAGGGACGGTGGATTCCAGAACACTGCGGTCGCGCACGTCACCTTTAATGAATCGCACCTGATCCCGTATTTCGTGGATGTTATAGGGATTCCAGCCATATGGTTCGAGACAGCCGTCAAGGAGTGTCACCTGCGCTCCCAGTTCAACACATTTATGTGCGATGGAGCTGCCAATGAAACCGAGCCCACCAGTGATCAATACACGTTTATTTTTTAACTGCGAGTAGTCCACTCACTATCCTTTTTGTGGAGATAAATTTTTATGTATCAAAATATCTGCGTTCCGCGCTTCACCACGCGTCATGAAACCGAATGACCAGGCCAGTGCGGCGGAGAGAAAGAGCGGGGTAATCCAGAGAAAAATCAGTGTTTGTTTTAAATCAATTCCAGCCAGTCGTTTCAGCGCAAGCACCCAGCGAACCAGCGGAATACCGAGACATAAAATGCGATACTTTAGGAGAATTTTGCCAGGAAGATCCGTGATCTGGCGTTCAATGGCCACGGCCCGGCCAAGCCGGTACTGATGGCCGAACAGCTTGCGAAACTGCATGCGGTTCAAATGCACCATCCGAATAGCAGGATCAAAATAAATTCGTCCGCCTTTGGAGGTGATGTGCCAGTTCAGAATCGTATCTTCTGTCGGGAAATTGTCAGTGAACTCCACGTGGAGTTTTTGGAATACATCCTTCTTGTATGAAATATTGCAGGTCGGAATGTTCTGCACGAATCCTTTAGGGGATGTCTCGGTCCACTCATTAAATTCAATCAGATGGCTCACCCACGCTACGTAACTCTTCGGATACCCGTTCACCACCGATCCGCCCACAGCCTCGCAATCAAGTTCCTGGTGCCGGTTATAGATGCGCTGCAGCCAGTCCGGATCGGGCACACAGTCAGAATCTGTAAACGCAATGATCCCGCCCCGGGCTTCCAGTATGCCCAGATTGCGGCCGCTGCCCGGCAAGGTTTTCTTATCGAGATGATGGAGGTGAACCTCGGGAAACTCATCTCGGATCAGTTCCGTGGTGCCGTCATCCGAGCTGTCAATCACGATTATTTCAAAAGGAAAATCCACTACTTGTTTCTGGATTGCCTCAAGTGTCTTGCCCATCGTGGATCGGGCATTATAACAGGGTATAACGACTGAGATTTCAGGATTTTCTGAAGTTTTAGACAAATTCAAATCTTTCACTTTTAATTCTGTACTGGAACTTCTATCTCGGTTTCTATGGATTTTGTTACGATTTTCGGGCTGACGTTTAGAATTCCATGGATCAAATCCTGCATGGCTTCAGCAAATGCCCGTATCGTGCAATGTGCAAGGAATGCATCGTAGGCCCGATCCGTCAGGGATTGTCGGAGTGCTTTATCTTTTTTGAGTTGGAGAATAGCCTGAGCCAGCGCTTCAGGATCATTCGGCGGAACCAGGAGAACGCTCTCACCGTCCTTAAGCAATTCCTGAACCGGATTGTTTCGCATCGTAATGAGTGGACGTTTCACCGCAATTGCTTCGATGACCTTGTTGGTAAAGACCTCTTTTGCGCGGTTTGTAGTGCCAAAAAAACCGAGACAAACATGCGCCCTGCCCATGGTCTCGCTTAAAGTTTCATACGGCACCCATTCGATGAAATTACAGTTTTGCAAATCCAGGGATTCCGCCAAATGCATGTCCTCTTCATAAGTGGTTCCAAATCCCACAATCTGAAAATGCACACCCTGATTCTGAAGCAGCGCTGCGGCCCGGAGAATCACATTCACGCCATGAAAGGGTGCGTACTCTCCGTGAAAATGCACAAGAAATGGATCCTCTTCAGGTTCAGGTCTGGGAAAGATCAAGCTATCCTCCGTGGCCAGAAAGACACGGAAGAATTTATCTTTGGGGACTTTATACCGATCCGACCAGATGCGGATATGATCATGGGCCTCAAGAATAATCCGATCTGCCAAATTGAAAGTCCAATGATCAACCCACCAGTAGATCCGGGCACGAAGTCCGTCTTTCCGGGCACGTCCCCAGTCAATCATGGTTTCATGCGTGCCGCTGTGCACATCGAAAATGACTGGCTTATGTGTAAAGAGCCGGACAATCGGCATGAGCAAAGCACCGTAAAATCCGACAAGCACGACATCGCATTTTTGTTTCTTTAGGAGAAATTGGAGAATTAATTTTGGATAATGCCTGAATTTTTTATTTGGAGGAATGCAGGTTTCTACCTGATAACCGGCCTGGCGCAATGCCTTCAACATGGTCCGGGTGCGCACATAGGAGCGCTCACGGCCCACCACATAACACACCGTGACAGGGGATCGATCAGAATATTGGGATGTCTTTATATTCAATTCCATTTAAAATATTTCACTGGTTTTGTTTGAGAGGAGAAGGGCCCACTCATTTCTGACCCATTACCTCTTTCTATTGAGTTCTATTCCCTGTCCTCAAGTCTTAAATAATTTTTAATATCCTCTCTCTCCATCTCCACGCGACGAAATTCTCCAAAGAATATCGAAAGAAATACAGATGAGAATATAATCTGCAATCCAAAGGAGAGCAGAAAGAACATAAAGATTGCCTTCTGTAATTCGAAAATCGGAGAAAAATCCGTCTCAATCCACAGGATGAAAATCCCGACACCGAAATAAATAGCAGCCGCAATACTGAGTAATCCCACGATCACCGCGCCCTTGGCAAACTGCGGACGTGTGAACAAACGTGTAGAGAAATCAGGCTGCGCGAATTTATGAAGGATCGCGTACACACGAATAGCAATGCCGGATACTGTAAGTTGTAATCCCACCAACGCCATCAGACTTGCAAAAATACTGGCATGGTACGAAAGTGCAATCCCGCCGATATATAGTGGACCCTGAAGTAAAGCCGCCATCAATCCGAAGGAGAACAGGAAAAGCGTAAGCCCCGGCAGTGTAAACACAGCCGTGGGATTATAGAGAAACATGAGCATCACAATTTTCTTCAGAATGCGGTAGCCGTCCTGAAGGGGCCTCAGTTTGGTTTGGCCGATGCGCTGCTCATAAGAGATATCGATCTGTTCGATTCGAAGATCCATTTGAGCGGCTTTAATCGTCATCTCGGTCTCGATCTCAAAGCCTTGCGAAGAGAGATCCATATTCTGGAGCACGGATTTGCGAACCCCGTACAGTCCCGAAAGGGCGTCCGTCACACGGGATTTATAAAGGGAATTCATCAAACGGGTGAAGAGCCGGTTGCCAAGCCGATTGAGAAGATGGATATTCTCTGAGTCTTTCCGTTTCGCCACAACCATGTCTGCCTTTTCCAGGCGTTTACATATATCCGGGATGGCCGCAGGCGGATAGGTCCCATCCGCATCAATAAAGACAATATTCTCGCCCTTCGCGAATCGAAGTCCTGTACGCATAGCCGATCCCTTGCCCCTGTTTGCACGATGTGAAATCACCCTGCAGGAACATTGATTCGCTGCCTCACGCGTCTTGTCCACACTGCCATCATCTACAACAATAATTTCATAAGATGCATCAAGCACCTTGTTGAGTGCGTCAATAACCACAGGCAGGCCATCTTCCTCATTGTAGGCAGGCACAATCACTGTATGAAGGATTTTTTCTGTTCCACTCACTTTACATCCTCCATGACTTGAGCATCTGCCCACGTAAAAATCCGGATACGTAAACCGCTCGGTCCTGCCTCATTATACACGAGTTGAAGTCCCAGTGGTGTTTCTTGAATCCATGATTTAATATTGGGATTGCGGTGCAGGTATCGGTCGTTCACCACAAAATAATCCACATTTTTATTGCGGGCATAGGCCAGTACGCGTTCAGTCGGATCAAGGGGAAAGCTCACACCCTGCTTGGCATTATAATTTCCCGCATAAAAATCCACGGCCTTATTACGACTCATGATAATAGGCGGTGCTCCTGAATGATAATCCTTAATCCACGTACCTGCCATTTTCGCTTCTATCGGGTCACCCCATTCATCTTGCGAAATAGACTGACCCTGAACAATTTTTGCCATTTCGGGAAAAAAGGAAAGTCCAACAAAGAAGAAGACTGTCAGTACAATCCCGATTTGCCGGGCTCTCGGACGAAGCTTCTCTACATATCCAACGGTTGTCTCAATCCAGTCTTTGAGGAGTACACTCCCCTGACCGATCCAGATCGCAGCTGCGGGCATCATCGCGGTCAAATACCGTTCCTGAATCACGAACATGGGTAACAGAACAAACCAGAAAAAAACGTGGAACGCTATAACATATAATCCAGGGAGCGCACTCTCTTTCCGCCAAGCTTGTCCAAATAAACCGAGAGTAAAAAGGATAAATACAGGAAAGGTCAGGACAACCGGCATGCCATATTTTAAATTGCGGTACAGATGCGTGAAATATTTTTTGACCAGCAAATTCACCTGAATCGGAACACGCGCCCCCCGCTCGCTATCTTTTCTGAGGAAGGAACCATCATGAAAAATTTCGTCCATACCGAAGGTGGAATTCTTAGCATCGAGATCTTCATACACATCATCAGATTCAGGCGTGAAATAGGTCATTTGAAATTGCTGCATGGCCTCTCCCTTAGCACTGAGTGTCCAATACCCGGCTTCACCGTGAAGATAAAGCAGATAGGGAGATGCAGCGATTAGGAATCCAACTCCGGCGAAAAGTATAACGATTCCTGCTTGCGGATGTTTTTTCTGAATGAGTTGGAGGAGAAATATGCAAACCGCGATTCCGATAAATACGACAAGGAATCCCACACCTTCAGGCTTACTCAAGTAGGACAAACCGAATAACAGGCCAGTGGGAAACGCCCAAACGATTTTTCTGCGGGAGAGAGTTTTCCATCCCAGCCACATACCCATAAAACCAAAAAAGACATATGCCGGCTCCGCCAATGGGATAGTATGCTGCAGTAAAAGCGGCGGAAATAGCGCATAGAAAAGCGCGGGCCACATGGCTCTTTCTTTACCAAGAATTTCCCGGCTGAAATAAACAATGGGGAGAATGGTAAGACTGCCCAGAAGGATATTTGCAAGACGGCCTGCCAGTTCGAAATTCCGAATGAACAGGGAAACCAATCCTGCCACAAAAGGATAACCAGGCGTCCAGTAGGGATGAAAGGAACTCAGCCATCCGCCCTGCGCCATGCTTGCGGCCATACGCAGATAATGGGCCTGATCAAAAGAAATGGCCCTGTGAAGCGGCAGAAAGCACAGACGCAGCAGAATGGCCAGTAGAATATACGGCCAAGGACTTTGAACCAGATTTTGAATTTTAAGATGCTTTATCATCATCACACTTTAATTAAATTGGAGGATTCTCAGGAATCCTCATTGAGTATGGTCTCGATGTTATATTCTTCAATATCCCCGGCATGGGTGAAAATAATCATCTCGCCCAATAAACCGATGGAAATGAGCTGAATACCGATCACCAGCAGTAACGCACCCAGGATAATCAGCGGCCTTCCGGCAATCGGGCCGAGTTGAAGGATGCGATAAATGAACAGGTAAATCTCAATGCCCAATCCGATGAGAAAAAACAATGCGCCCATAAATCCCATAAAATGAATCGGTTTCTTCGAATACCGTGTCAGGAAAAAGACAGTGATAATATCAAGCAGGCGGCTCACATACTCTTTCGGGTAGCGGGACATACGAAATGTACCAGAAAGCTGTTCAATATCCACCTCGGCCAGCTGATACCCCTGCTGTGATGCGAGCACGGCAATAAAATTATTCAAATCGCCATATACCGCGATCTTGTCAAAAACGGCACGGGTTGAAGCAAATACACCGCTGTTCATGTCTCGCAAACGGACTTTGCAGATCCGACTGACGATCCAGTTGAACAGGCCGGAAATCCATCGATTCATCAAGGCATCACGTCTGGGATAGCGGCGGCCGATGACCAAATCATTACCCAGATCCAACGCATTCACAAGATCAGGGATCTGCGCCACATTCACTCGCACGCGTCCGCTGATAAACACAATGCGTTCACCCGTAGAATGACGCAGACCTGCATCCAGAGCCGCGGCCTCACCGAATGAGGTTCTCATTTTGATCACACGTAGATTCGAATCTGTTTGTGCCAGTTCAACCAATTGCTCATAGGTATTGTCCGTACTGGCATCATCCACAAAAACGATGTCATACGAACCGGGCAGCCGGCCCATGGCTTTGGTCAAATCCTGATACACGGTTTTCACCGTATTGGACAAATTAAATACGGAAATAATTAATGAATGGGAAGCTTTACTCATTTTCATCCTCTTGTCGAAAAGCCATTTGCGCGGACAGGGTGCGCCCTTTTCGATTTCCTGTTTTGACGATCAAGCTCGCAATCAACCCGTAAAAAACAAACTGAAAACCGGTTGCGGCTAATAAAAAGATAAGTGTGATTAATATATTAAGTTCGGCCGCTTGCCAATGTTGATCAATGGCCAGCCATCCGGCCCAGGCTGTGGACAGAGCGCCGAAAAACAGAATCATAAATCCGATGCGTCCAAAAAACCGCAGGGGATTCCCAAGATATTTTATGAACATGTTCAGGCTGCTCAGATCCATGAGCACGCGGAACGTGCGCGTGATATTGTATTTGGATTCCCCGAACCGCCGTGGATGATGGGCCACCACCATCTCTGCAATACGCGCACCTTCAACTCGTGCAAGCGCCGGGATGAACCGATGCAACTCACCATACAGCCGGATGCGGTCAATCACTGCTCTGCGGAAAATCTTAAGCGAACAGCCTGTGTCATGCAGTTGGACATCCGTGACGGAGCAGATCAGCCGGTTCGCGATTCGCGAGGGGATTTTACGTATAATCAATCCGTCCTTGCGGTTCTTGCGCCACCCGCTGACCACATCATATCCTTCTTCGATTTTCTGGATGAGCTTGGGGATGTCCTTCGGATCGTTCTGCAAATCGCCATCCATCGCGACTACCATTTCACCGCGGCTCGCGCGAAATCCGGCACCCATGGCTGCGGACTGCCCAAAATTATTCCGAAACAGAATTACACGAAGTTGCGGATCAGAAGCTGCCAACTCATACAGAATCTCCCGCGTACCATCCGTACTGCCGTCATCTACAAGTAGAATTTCACATGGTTTGTTCAGCGTATCCAGAACGTCCCGAATGGCGGTATACAGCAACCGTACATTCTCGACTTCATTATAGATCGGCACAACTACCGAGAGGAAGGGAGATTTTTTATTTTGATTCTGCATTGAATCTCTGTGTCTTACGATTTAAAATCCAATAACTTATAGCAACAAAAGGACCAAAAATCATCAATTCAGATAGCAGGGTGATCAAGTTATGCGACGAGAAAAGCACCCTGAAAAAAGCAGCGTTTGTAACTCCTTTATGAACATCCCTGAAGAGGATGATTGGCGCGATATAATGTTCAGAACTGAATGGCCAGAACAACGGAATTCCAACCGGATCACTCATATCCAGTGCAAAATAATCCACAACCAGATGGGATGAAATCAATCCAAAAACAAGCAGGGATGATCGGATTTCGACCGTACTGGATTTCAGGAAACGGATCCACATAAACAGCACTGCGATCCCCAGCGCGAACACGAGGGAATGGGTCCAGTCGCGGTGAAAGGCGTTTGGCCGACCAACAATAAAACCGAACAAATAATCCACATCCGGCAGATTTGCAAAGATCAGGGAGTAGAGGGCGATCCACGCCATGGAGGGTGGATTCGTAGGCAGTGACAAACGGGCCAGTGCCATCCCGAACAGGGTATGTGCGATTGGTGTCGACAGAACGCCTCCGATTATGCTTTGGACTTCAGATACGCCTGAACATCAGGATCGTTTGCTTTCATTTCCTCCATGATCTTTTGAATGGTCACATCCAGCTTGACTTTGGGCGTGTACCTTGTCAGCGCTTTCAATCGGCTCACATCCGGCACACGACGGCGCATATCTTCGAATCCGCTTTCATAGGCCTGTTCGTAGGAAATGTGTTCTATCACCGACTCGCTTCTCGTCACTTCAAGGATGCGCTCGGCCAGACCGTTGATGTTAATCTCCTGCTGGCTGCCAATATTGTAAATATTCCCGACCGCCTCGGGATGATCCATTAAATTTAAAACCGCCTGGATCACATCGCTCACATCCGTAAAACAGCGGGACTGTTCGCCGTCACTGTATACGACAATGGGCTGATCAAGCAGGGCGCGTTTGACAAAGCGCGGTACGACCATACCGTACTGGCCCGTCTGCCGGGGGCCGATGGTATTGAAAAAACGGCCGATGACCACGGGAAGCTGTTTTTCCTTCCAATAAGCCAGAGCCAGAAATTCATCAATGGCTTTTGAGCTGGAATAGCTCCACCGGCTTTTGATCGTGGGACCGAGAAGGCGGTCATCCGTTTCCTTGAACGGCACATTCTCATTCTTTCCGTAAATCTCGGACGTAGACGCGACAAACACTTTTTTCTTGTACCGGTTGGCCGTTTTAAACACCATTTCAGTACCGAGTATGTTTCGCTCAATCACCTCAACAGGATGATTCACAATCAGCTCAACTCCCACGGCTGCAGCGAGATGATAAATCACATCACATTCCGAAACCAGCCGATCCATGACCGTTTCGTTCAAGATTGTTTCAATCACGAAATGAAACCGTTTGTTGTCCTTCAGATGGGCGATGTTCTCCATCCTGCCGGTAGACAGATCGTCAATGATCGTGACATCTTCTCCCCGCTTGATCAGCGCGTCGCTGAGATGGGATCCAATGAATCCGGCTCCGCCTGTAATTAAAATATGCATAGGCCTTCTCTCATTGTATTTGATGATGGTTCATCCAGGTTTCAAGCACAACCAGCGCCCACAATCGATGTGAATGATTGTGCTTTTTCTGGAGATGCTCATTTAACAAATTATTTATAAATGAGGAATTAAAAAATCCCCGCTTCTTCAAATTGGATTCAGACAAAGTGTCGCGAACAAATTGCAATACCGGATCAGATTCCCGCATCCAGTTTTTAAAGGGCACGCTGTGGCCGAGTTTGTCTTTTCGGAAAACGATGGAATCCGGCAGCACGCCTGCCATGGTTTTATGAAAAATGTATTTGGTTTCATTATTTTTACGGATTTTGAGAGCTGAAGGAATCCGAGCCGCATAAGTCACCAGTTCCGGATCGAACATCGGGAACCGTCCCTCAAGCCCAAACCCGCGGAGCAGATCCATACGCCGCAGATAAAAATTCACCACTGTGTGATAGTCGCCGTACAATGTGCGGCTCAAAGTGTCCGGACCATCCGCTTCATCGTAAAGATGGATGATTTCGGAAAGCGGATCAGCTTGCGCTAGCGTTTGGCTCAATTCAGGTGTACAGAGATGCTGGATCTCATGGGGCAGATAATACATGCGCCAGCGGTTGCTGTAAAGCTTGGCCGGAAAGTTCACACTATACGCGAACCGTTTGGCTTTCACTGCGAAACTTTTCTTGTTATCTGTGTCGGAGAGCAGTCCCGCTGCCCATTGAACCGATCTACGTAACGCTTGCGGGAGGCTGTCAAATGTCTTGGCCATACGATCTGCCAGATAAACAGGATGGCCGCCGAACAACTCATCGCCGCCATCACCAGTGAAAATGGAAGAAACCTGACCCTGCGCTGCGCGACCAAGGATAAAGGATGCAATCTCAATGCCGATGTCGCTGAACGGTTCATCCATGTGCTCCACAAGTTTTGGGAGGGAGAACACTTCATCAGCCGGATATTCAACCAGATGATGCTCGGTGCCGTACGCGTCCGACATGACCTTGGCGTAACCGGATTCGTCAAACGATCTGCCTTTGCAGCGGAATGAATAGGAGTGAATCGGTTTGCCTGTCATAGGACGCAGCAGACCCACCATTGTACTTGAATCCATACCACCGCTCAGAAACACACCCGATGCGGCCTCATTTTCATTGGTTCTGATTTGGATGGATTTACGGAACAGATCCAACAGGTCGGATTGAATCTCTTCTTCCGACAAATTAAGCGGATCAGCAAAGCTCAACCGCCAATACGGCCGGGTTGAAATCCCGTTCACATTAAGCTGTATCAAATGACCGGGGCGAAGTTTTTTAATTCCGCGAAAGATGGACAATTCACCAGGCAGATAATTAAACAGAAGATACCGATATAGAGCGGTGGGATCAATTTGTTTTCCCAAACCCGGATGCCGTGTAAGGTCCCAGATCGAGGTGCTGAAAATTACTTTACTATCCAAGTTGCTGTAATAGAGCGGCATCAATCCAATCTGATCACGTAGGAGGGTAATTCTTTTTGTTTTGGAATCCGCTATCAGACAGGCAAACCGGCCATTCAAACGCTTCAGCCCTTCAAGGCCTGCCATTTCAAAGAGCCGCAGTACCTCTTCAGCCGGGCTGGAGGTATGTATGTCGGTATCCACACCTTTTACAGAGGGCGGACGGTACAACACGCCGTAAAAGTAAATCGAAATCTGTTTGGACTGATCCGTGGCTGTGGAGACTTGATCTGCAAACGCGTTACGCAGACCAATCACGCCGCCAAATGGATTAGAAAACGAGTAAATCGAATCCGCCTTATCGGAGGAGCCGATCATCATTTCCAGATGTTTGCGGGATTCTTTGGGACTCAGATGTTGTGAAAAAATACCGTTGAACATAAACTCATTCTTTTTTTTAGGATGCCTTGCTGTCAAATAACCAATGGATGTAGTACAACCCAATGTATGCATGATACTGTCGCTTGCGCTTCAGATAAGCCTTTTTCTTCCGATCAATCAGAAGGGCCGCCGAGAAAGCAATCAACTTGAGAAACGTACTCAGCACAGTCATAATGTGGAACAGGAAAAGTGCAGCCAAACCCCTATATTTTTTAAAGAAGTGAGCACGGGCGTTTATAAACCAGCCTGCCTCTTCTTTGAGCTCGTTTTGGAGTTGTTTGATGCTTTGTCTTTCATGGTGCAGAATTTCGGCCTCATTCACAAACCAAACTTGACCGCCGGCCTGATGAATGCGATAACACAGATCGGCTTCTTCTTCATACATAAAAATGGATTCATCAAACGCGCCCACCTTTTCGAGAACCGAGCGCTTGGTCATCATGCATTGCCCGTATACGAAATCCACGGGCCGGGAAGTGATTGTCTCGGGAAGTGTATACCGGTCATTCGTGTAGATCGCGTCGGATCGCAGTATTTTTCGAAACAGCGGGAACATCGCCAGGGCTTCTTTCAGAGGCACACCGTTTGTCCAGACCATAGCAAGGGATGGAAAATAGGACCAACTCACCTGAATCGTTCCATCCGGATGCACAGCGCGTGGCCCGACCAACCAGGCCTTTGGATGCGATTTCATGAAATCGATCATTTTATGAATCGCCCGATCATGAATCTCAGTATCGGGATTCAGGAAAAGCACATATTCACCCTTGGATTCACGATAGGCCTGATTGTTAGCCCGTCCAAATCCGGCATTCTCGGAATTCGCTATAAGACAAACAGAGGGAAAATTCTGCTGAACCATCTTCACACTGTTGTCTTTTGAAGCATTGTCCACAACAAAAACTTCAAACGAAAGATCATTGCTTTCTTTATGAATAGACTCAAGACACGCGCGCAATAAGTCCTGCGTGTTCCAATTGACAATAATGATTGAAAGATCCATACCCTGTACCGTACTTGACAATTACGGCCGATGCGCTTTCTTCCAAAAGAGTATTGGAAAAGGACGCTCTTTCGTAAACCAGCCATCCAGTTCACGAGCCGTTATCTGACGTCTTCGCTGGATGCGTCTGCGTTCTTTTATCAGAGAAAACAAGTGTTTCAATATACTGAACTGAACTTTCAAAAGAACCGGCAAACATCGATCTTTCACGCTCACAATTAAAATGCGTAACAACCCGATCAGAAGCTGGGGTAAATATTTGGCCAAAAGCAGGAATGGCATATTCTTGATAATTACAAAGTAATTGTTACGTGTAACATAGAACCTGGACAGATTGGGGACCTTTCTGAATGTGGCCTGAAAGGCATGATAGATCACTGCCTCCGGTACCAGCACCCCCCGAAAACCCGCCGTCCGTATCCGAAATCCAAGATCCACATCTTCAAGATAGGATATAAATCGTTCATCGAACAGACCCACCTCATCGAGCATGGATTTTCTGAAAACAGCCGCTCCACCGGTCGGTGAAAATATCTCTCTGCCCTGATCAAATTGTCCCTTGTCCTCTTGTCCGAATCCTTTTTGAATGGCCAGACCATACACGGACCAGACGTCACCAACCGTATTAATCGTATCTTTCCTGTCCAGAAAGCGAACTTTCGGCTGTGCGAATCCATATTCTTTATGGGCATCGAGAAAGGAAATTAAGTGGGTTAAACAATCGGGTTCAAGTACCATATCACTGTTGACAATAAAAATATAAGGATGCATTGCCGCCTCAAATCCGCGATTCACTGCATAGGCAAAACCATAATTTCGATCCAGCTGGATCCATCGAACAGTCTTTGGAACCACCTCTTTAGATAGATCGGTCGATCCATTATCCACAATAATAATTTCCAGATCCAGACCGGATTGCTCCTCCAAACTCGCAATCAATTTAGGTAGAAGGTCACTACCGTTATAATTCGGAACAATGACTGAACAAAAGTAATTCAAAGTATTATCCGACCTCTAAATTATAAAGTAAAAACCACAATTAACTTACTTTAAATTCAAGACTTTTAATATAATAAGAAATGGGAAATAAACAAAGCGAAGAATCCGTGAAAATGAACCGAAAACACCGGATTTTCTGGCCAAAAAGAGGATACCGTGTCGACTTCAACGGAGAACTATGTCAATAGAATTTATTTAACTTTCACAAGCTTAAGAGTTTTCACAATATGATCCGTTTCAACCCGGCAGAGATAGATACCGCTTGAGACTACATGCCCTGATTCATTCCGACCATTCCAACTAAATTGATGGGAGCCGCTTTCGATATGCTGATGAACTAAATTCTTGATCGGCTGACCGGATAGATTGTAAATCGTAAGGTCCAGGTGAAGATCTTCAGAAAAATGTATTTGGATCAAGGTGGATGGATTAAACGGATTCGGATGGGATGTTAACTGGAAATTCTCCGGTTTTGTCACTTGCCCTTGAGATAGTTCAAAATATTTTTTAACAAATGCATAATTGTTAATTCGATACTGAATATCAATGCAAATCGTTTCCGGAACAAACTCTATAGCTAATTTCATAAGCTGTCCGGATTGCTCAATCGGTCGCGCTCCGAAAACACAGGCGCGATATTGCCCAGGCTTCTGTCCGGAAAATAACTGGAATGCTGAAGCAGCCTCCCCTTTTACAACTTGAATTGCATTCAGGTCCGCCTCTTCGAACTCAAGAAGCACCTCGGCGCTGAAGAGCGATTCGTTACTATTATAAGACAGGAAAATTTCAGCGCCCTGTTCTCCCTGTAAAACATGCACACCCATATCATCTGGATTTGCAATATGTTTTGGCGTCAAATAATCTGCCCAATCCATATCCACATCTCCCCTTAGGGAGACAGAATAATCCTGGCCGGTTTGATTAGATGAAAAATTGATATAATCTCTGTATTCAGGATCGAAACGCCAATTCCCAGCATAGGTGCCGGCAAGTGCTTCCATGCCTACAACAGCACGAGCAACACACACAGCGTCAATCATATTCACATAACTGTCATCATTTACATCCGCGACAGCCAATTGATCAGATCCCAGTGTAGTGAGTCCAATCTCATATCGTGCAATGAGCGAGGCATCATAAGCTGAGATCGCACCAAACGGCACATCCTCAAGGGAAGGTTTGGAAGGCGTGACACGAAAATCCGTAAGACTGGCTACATTGCATGTATAAGCGCCATCCTGATCCGTGGCAGCATTGCTGCTGTCCCAGGCTAATTCCACATCAGACACACCTGCACCAGACGGATCATGCAAGCATTCACCAATGATCGTTCTTTGTGCTGTCCCTTTGAAAAGATAGATCTTGCCTGCGTTATAAATACCCCAAGGATCAAAATAGGGTGCGGCCACAGCATAATCATCACCGCCGTCTCCATTAATATCTCCCAGATAACTGACGCACTCCCCCAATTGAATGGTCTCGGTCGTTTCACCGACAAGTGTATTGGAAATCGACGAAAGGGGCATGTTCTGAACCCATCCGGTCGTTCGGCCAAGCACCATGTATGCTTTTCCGTTTCTCAGGTTTGGAATACTGTAATTCTGTGCGCCGATCATAAAATCATCCAGCCCATCTGCATTCACATCGCCCGCACGAGAAATCCAGAATCCGGCCACATCGCCGCTGTTCTCCCCATACAGAGACGCCGACATGGATCCAGGTCCCATGTTAGTTGGAAATGTGGCTCTTCCTAACACCAGATACACAATTCCTCGGCTGCCATCATATCCGATATCGGCCATGATGAAATCGTCATATCCATCGCCATTCACATCACCGGCGGGTCGTACGTTCCATCCCAAACCGGAGGAATAAAGCACCACATCCGCATTGGATACATCAGTATTGGCTGCCCAGTTCATGGCCGTACGACCCAGAAATAGATAAACTCTATGGTCATTATGGGATGCTATCCCCCAGGCACCCATAGCAAAATCAGGAATACCATCTCCATTCACATCGCCTACACCCTCTGCCCAATACCCCAGTCTGGAGTTGCTTGACGTTGTGGAAAACAAAACATCCGGATAACGAAGATCAATTTGCGAGGCCCATCCGGAAGGCTTGCCTTTAAAAAAACAGACCTTGCCTGCGCGTGTCGCAGTGGGATGACTTGATGCGCTGATTAAGAACTCGCTGCATCCATCTCCATCCATATCGCCAATTACAGCGACAGAAATGCCCGCACCTTCCCCATTCTCGGTCCCGTTAAACCGGACGCTGGCCGCCTGATTGATATCGGCGTTTATACCCCAATCAATATTCGATTTTCCGAAGACCAAATAAGCATGACCTGGAATGCCAGCGCCATCCGGTCCACCAATCAGAATATCATCATATCCGTCTCCGTTGATATCACCAGCAGCGACAGAATAGCCAATCCCATCACCCCCATTGGTTCCCAAAAAACGGGCATCAAGCTGTGAAATGGATTTATTCATGCCCTGATCGTCAGGTTTTCCCAATCCTACATAGACAGCGCCGCGATCCCACCAATACGCACTCTCATTGTTGTAATGAAACGTGCCCATAATCCAGTCATCAAAACCGTCGTTGTTGATGTCTCCGCCGGGATTCATGGCATAACCAATTCGTTCGCTTGGGTGGGTTCCCATATAGGTTGCGTAATAATCGGTGAATATACCCTGAGCAATGAGTATTTGAGAGATAAAAAGGATGGCAAGAACGAGCCAAAGTTCCTGTTTAAATATTCTGAACATCTTTAAAGCCCCCCATGGCTTATCAAAATGCAGCTGTTATACATATTCTTTTTCACTGGCCAGCAGGATCTTTTCAGCCAGACTGGTTCGACCGAACAAACCGTCAAACACGCCCCGGCATTTTCCGATCACACCAGATTTTCGACCCTTCGGAATCTGGATCAATGCCGCACCAACCAGGCTTAGCCCCATAAAGAAAAGATACTTGGGCCATGTAAGCAGGGTTCCGTATCGCTTCATAAATCGGATGGCATTGAGCGATTCCAGATACTTCTTTCGGAACGTGTAATTCCCGATATTGGCGTGTGCTGTATGCCAGACCCGTGCACGGCCATAGCTTACGATGTTGTATCCGGATTTCCGGGTTCGCATTCCGAAATCTGTGTCTTCGAATCCGTATCCAATAAATCCTTCATCCAGAAGGCCAACCTCCCGATACACAGACGCGCGTGTCATCATGTGCCCGGTACCACAATATGAGATCGGATACAGCTTGTCCGGATCATTCACATTCCGAAGCTGACGACTGACATTCTGGGTGTAATCCACAATTGCTCCTGCGGATAGAAGAATATCCGGATCGCTATCATCGTAAATGAATGCCCCCACAGTAGCAATATCCTTATTTTTATCCATAGGCGCAATCATTTTTTCAACACAATCGGGTGCCGCATATAAATCATTATCCAGAGTAAAAATATAATCAACCGGTTTCTCAAGCGCACGCCTTAGGCCCACATTGCGCCCCTTAGGGGCACCGAAGTTAGTGGGATTTTCGAGCACAACCACATCGGGAAAGGCTTCACGCACAGCTTCAACTGAACCATCCTGAGAGTGATTATCCACCACAATGATTTCGGAGAGGGAATGCGTCTGCGCTTTCAGAGACCGGATGCAACGCAACAGCACCTCCTTGCCCTTCCAACTGAGTGTGACTGATGTCACCCGAATAGATGTTCCCATAATGCTCTGCCCTTTGAAATGGATGCGACCTGCGGTCATAATTCGAATCCGAAGGTTTTGTTCATTGCTTCTGGATGAATTTATGTCGCATCACACTGAAAATGCCCTGCGATTGATTGCCCGTCAGACAATGGATAAAATCAGCGTTGACCCGTTTAAAATATTTATAAGACCGGTTTGGATCATTCAATCCGATGTCGGACTGAATACCACCAAACACCAGGCTATATCCGATTTCACTCAGCAGCCTGGAGGTTATACGTCCTTGAATGTGATTGGGATAGGCAAATGCAATCACCTCTTTTCCCGGCAGCCGCGCTTCAATCTCGGTTTTGGATTTTTCCAACTCGGATCGGATGCGATCGTTCTGTTCTGCCTCACTCTCATACTGAATTATTTTTGTAGTTTTTTTCGTGATGGACTGCAACTGTCTGCTCCACCCAGACTGCCGGAAAAATGTCTTGCCTCCATGAGATTGAACTTCACTCCGAAAAGACACGTCAAAATCCAATTCCTTCAGCAACACCCTTTGATCTCCCATTCCAGAAGTAAACGGTCGAATGGGAGTGCCAAAAGACATTGTATTTAAAATCCCACTTTCTTTTACATCTTGGAAAAAGGGCAAATCCCAGCGATGCAAGTGTGTGAGTCCTGGATTATAAAAATCCACAATTTTTGGGCCCACCTCAATCATTTGATGTGAGTAGGAATGGGACTGGAAATCAATTACACCGCTTTCATGCATTTCCTGAATCTGATTCCAGGAGACCAGGCCGGTTTGATCGATCCAGAACGGACTGATGAATGCGACCGCTTTCATATCAAATTCACGAAGTATTGGAAATGCGATACGATACAAATCCTCCGTGCCATCATCAAACGTCAACATAACCCTTCTGGTACGCGCACCATCCGCAGACTCGGGGTTTGACAGCAGTACATCTGTCTGCACAGTCTCATAGCCGTTCAGTCGAATAAAGTCAAGTTGGGTTCGAAACCGGGTTGTCTGAATATGGTGGAACGTAAAAACTGGAAAATCCTTTCCTGCATTTTTACGGTAAATGAAATCCGGATACTGCCGCATCCAAAGCGAGTGGATCATGCGCAGCATACCAATCAGACGAATCCGGAACGTCTTCCATTGGCTGCCAGGCAGAATTTCAGATTCAAGTGTTTTCATTGCTCCACTACAACGCCCATTTAACCAACCACCAATAAACTTTGAAAAAACCATTCATTAACTGCAATCCTGTTTTTAGAGGACCGGACGGAGCCACATCGCCGATCAGGCTTACGGATTCTCCTGTCAGGAGATCCCGGTCACGTACCTGCTTGATCTCCATGACTTTTTTCCGTTTGCGGAGAACTTGCCCAATAGAAATCATGGCATCAAAATTCCCTTTGAGAAATCCGCCCAACTGCCCCTTCATTGTCATAAACAAACCGACTGCAATTTGATTTAATAATAGGGCTGGGGAGATCAGAATAATCGTACGCCATGAAAAGTTCTTGTAAATGAACCACCAGCGGTTACGCACCTGAAAAGCCACACGTGCCAAACCCGTAGCCTCTTTTTTATGATATACGTGGGCACGTGTCATTATAAGCACAGGATATCCAGCCAGTCCCATGCGAAATGCAAAATCGCCGTCTTCCCATCCCGAATAAAAGTCTTCGTCGAACAGACCAATTTTAAATGCTTTCTCCCGATCCACCAGAATCGTACCACCGGAGACTGCTCTCACCTGAATAGGATGGTCGGACTCTATAGTGTTCATCACCGCACCAGCAGTATAGTGTATAAGAACTCCATTGTATTGAATCTTATGTGGATCTTCACGAAAACGAATCTGCGCACTCACTACCCCAGAATCCGGCACGGCTTCGAGTGCTTCGACAAGCAATCGGATCACGTCCTTATCCATCACAATATCATTATCCATGAGCAAGACGTATTCGGTTGTGGATTCTTGCAGGGCGCGATTGCGCACCGGATTGGGCCCCCGATTTTCTCCCAATTCGATCACACGCACATGAGGATACTTATTTCTGACCATGGCTGCACTTCGGTCATTGGATCCGTCATCCACGACCAGGATCGCTTTGATTTCGGGATAATCCTGAGCCAGAACGGAATCCAGCGTATCGGCTAATACTGACTCTCCGTTGAAATTAATAATACCGACTGTGACCTGTTTCATGTTTTAAATTCCATTGGATGAAAAAGCACAGGAAACCTACCCTATTTTCTCCTCTTCACCACACGGGCCGGACTGCCTGCCGCGATCGAATAGTCCGGAATGTCCTGATTCACGAGGGATCCGGCGCCTATCGCCACATGTTTTCCTATATTGACTCCATCAAATACAGTAATATGCGCGCCGAGCCAACCGCCCTGACCGATCGTGATGCCTTTGGATTCCCGTTCCTGATCGAGAATGGGAATGTGTGGATCATCAAATTTATGCGTACCGCCCACCAAATAACAGAAGGCTGCCATCAGATTGTCCGCACCAACGCAGACATGGCTGGCAGAGAAAATCAGACAATTAGAACTGATGTTGACACGATCTTCCAATACAATATCACCATTCTTGCAGTTCAGAATCGTATTGCGGCCCACAAACACTCCGTTGCCAATGCGAATGCCTTTGTTATCTTGTCCCTTGGCATCAAGAACCACATGATCATCAATCACCACATTATCACTGATATGGATTTTGTGTGGATGCCGCAGCACCACATCTTTACCAAATGTCACGTTTCGGCCAACAGAGCCGAGAAGTTTGGGATAGAGTTTCATGCGAAGCAACAATCCGGGAGCACCGGACATACTTCCGCATAATCCAATAATAAATTCATACAAAAATAAACGGAGCAAACTCCGCTGACCCAGGATCAAATCCTGATATTTGGCGAGCTTGCCGCCCTCTTCAGAATATACTTTCTGGATTTCAATGGTTTCACGTTTAGTCATAAAGTGTTCCTGATTGGTTTGACGGTCTAATCGAGCAGGTGCTCTTCATGATACCATTCAGCTGTTCGCTTCAGGCCGGTCTGCAAATCCACTTTGGGCGCGTATCCCAAACGGGACTGGGCTTTGGAAATATCAAACGCACGGTCTTTTATAAAAAAATCCACGCGGCGCCGGTAAAGAGGCGGATTGATTCTGAACGGCCGACACAGCGCCTCACATATGGCCCCGGCCAGCCAGACGGGCCACACTGGAATATGTTTGGTAGAAACGGTTTTATTCAAGGCGTGTCCGATCAATTGGACAAGTTCGTTGAGCGGGACATATTGCGCACCGCCCAGAGTGAAAATCTCTCCTTCTATATCCGGGACAGTTCCCGCAAGAATAATCCCGTCCACGAGATCTTCCACGTAAGTTAGATGGTACAGCACTTTTCCCGATCCGAACATGCGAAACGACCCTTTGTGGATAAAACGGAATATCTTGAGAAAGCGCGTATCGCCGGGTCCGTAAATGCCCACGGGACGGAAAATTACTGCGGGAAATTTTTTATCGTGGATATATTGGAGTACCAGCTTCTCACCATCCACCTTGGATTCCTGATAATAATCACCTGGCTGATAAGGCGCTTCTTCGGTTGCCGGGGGATTCTTAATTTCGCCCTGAACACCCACTGTGCTGCAGTGGACGAATCGTTTAATACCTGCGGAGATGGAAACGTTCATTAAATTCCTGGTGCCCTCGACATTGACATCCCAAAAAAGTTGTTGAGGCACGCCTTCTTCGCGAAATGCGGCCGCGATATGGTACACAATTTCGACATTTTGGACCGCCGGAAAAAGAGAGTCCCGATCCGTGAGATCGCCCCGGACAATCTCAATGCCCGCTGCTTCGAGCGCCGCACAATCTTCTCCGGGACGGGCTAGAGTACGCACATTGGCTCCCTCTTTTGCAAGCCGCTGCGCCAGATGACCGCCCGTAAATCCGGTCGCGCCTGTAACTAATATTTTCTTCATATACTCAATTTCATTTTAGGAGTGGAACGGTTTGTAAATTTCCTCAACCGCCTGAATTTCTTCATTGATGCGCTGGGAATCCCAGCCGAGTTCACTACCCATCACCTCAGCACAGGCCTTCAATGCGGATTTCGCAGGCTTCTCCCCCGACCCAATATCGGTACGCCGCTGGATAACATCCGAGAGCGTCATGGCCATTTCATTTCGTACGGCATGCACAATTTCAGCTTTGATCACCTCGTTTGAACCGGATATTTTCTCGCGCCAATCCAGCTGTGTATCTGTAAGCGAAAGAATGGTTTTATGTTCGCTGCCATAACATCTCACAAGTCGACGTAGCACAGATTCATCCATGCTCTTCGGAAGGATCTGGAGCACATCACTCATATACTCGTTAAAGTCATAAATCTCGCCACCATAAATTGGAGTATCGGCGGTTTTCGAAGACTGACCTTTTTTATCCAGTTTTCTGATCGCCAGATTGACCGCTT
Source organism: Candidatus Zhuqueibacterota bacterium (assembly GCA_013202295.1). Lineage (GTDB taxonomy): Bacteria > Zhuqueibacterota > QNDG01 > QNDG01 > JABMRT01 > JABMRT01. The sequence goes on along the minus strand of JABMRT010000051.1, from coordinate 18,538 downwards.
TCTGAGAAACATCACGCGCGGTCGTATATTTCACACCCGAAACACTAATCAAATTCGCGGGTCCGCCCTCTTTAAGATGATCACGAAGCACATAATTGCTGGTCAGATTGACTTCCCCCGTTTTAGAATATATCCCATTCATGGGAAGAAAACCTTTATGCACAAAACTGACATCTTCACGTCGAATGAGCGATCCGGGATAGGCACTATTGAATTCATGAATTGCAGATTGAATCTCATCTGCCGAAACATGCATTTCATCGGGATGCCCCGCATAGGGACGATGAAATGTACCAATCATGGTATACTTACGCCAGGGCGCCACAAAAAGTATGCGAGATCCACGATAGACCGATCCATCCTGAAGTGGATTTTCAAAGTGACTGCGCAAACCCGCAGAGACTTGCGGCAGCAATTCACGATTTACTACCAGATTCATGGCTGTGGATAACTGCACAAGCGGCTTCTTCGTTGTAAATCCGTTCATCCCCAACACATGATCGACCCACCCCCCTGTCATATTGATTACACATTTGGCCTTAATTTCAAAGGTCGTTCCAGCCAGGGTATCTTTGGCTTGCACCGCCAGAATACGGTCCGGATTCTTGCGAAAACCTGTACACGTGACATAATTTGCCGCAACTGCACCTTGTTTACTTGCAGAGTGTATGAAGGATAAAATCATGCGCTCGGAGCTGTACATCTGCGCATCCGTCCAACTGGCACAGCCGGTGACTCCATTCTCCATGATTCCCGCCAGTAAACGCATGCAGCTGCTTTTTCGGTACACCCTGCCGTTCGGGATATGTCTGCTCCGATCCATCCCCGAATTGCGTGTACAACTCATAATATCATTCAAAAGAAGACCGGCCCACAGAATTTCTTTGCCTTTCATCGCGTGGCCGTATGTAGGCATCACCACCGGCAAGGGATGAACAAGATGAGGAGCAATACGCAATAATATTTTACGTTCGCGTACCGATTCAAAATATCTTTTCAAATCGAGGGTTTGCAAATAACGGAGACCGCCATGTACAGTTTTCAAACTGTTGGCTGAAGTCCCGCTGCCAAAATCATTCTTATCAATAAGCGCAACTGAAAAACCACGAGAGGCGGCTTCCCATGCTGCGGTAGCTCCATAAATGCCTGCACCGATAATCAGAATGTCAAATTCAGTATTGGATAGCTGGTTTAAATCCCGTTTCATATTCTCCGTCCCTTAGGAAAATCATACATTAAAAATATATCATTCATTGGATTATTTCGCATACAAGTCATACCATTGTTGAAACATCATAAGCGCCCACAACCTGTGACTGTGATTTTCCTCGCCCTTCAAATGGGCATCCATTAATCGATTGATGGTAGTTGGATTGAACAATCCCTGATTTTGAATTCGTGTTGGCTCGAGCAAGTCAAGCATCATGGATTTGAGCTCATTGCGAATCCAGTTTTTGATGGGAATGCTGAATCCTTGTTTGTCACGATTCTGAACTTCCGGTGGCATCTCATCCCAGAAAGTACGATTCAGAAGGGCTTTGGTCTTGAATCCTCGCATCTTGAGATGGGATGGCAGACTGAACGCGAACTCGACAATCCGATGATCGAGAAATGGCACCCGCGCCTCTAAGGATGTGGCCATGGACATCCGATCCACCTTGACCAGGATATTATCCACGAGGTAGGTATTCACATCAATATATCCGGTACGCGTCACATCATCCATGAATTGGGAGGCCAGGCTAAAGGCATGGATTGGTTCGTATGGATCTGTATCCCGGATTGCATTAAAGGCATCCGCTGAAAAAAGCTGTTCGCGATCGTTCTCTTGAAGGAAGGTCATCCACCGTGCATGATACAGGGATTCGGACAGACCAGCGCCTTCTACAAACCGTTTGATGCTGTTGACCAATCCTTTCTTTTGCTCGGTCGGTAGAAGCGACCGGGCCCAGGGGCCGATCATCTTTTTTCGGATCAAAGCGGGAATATGTCGATAATATCTCCGATCAAATTGATGGGCGCGATAGGTGTCATAGCCCGCGAAAAGTTCATCCCCGCCGTCACCGGAAAGGCTGACCGTGACATGATCACGCGCCATTTTAGAGACCAAATAGGTTGGGAAGATGGAAAAATCGCCGAAAGGTTCATCGAGATGAAACGCCAGTTTCTCGGTTAATTCGAGCGCGTTTGCCTCAATCGTAAACTCATGATGCTCGGTTTCATATTTCTTCGCAACAGCCCGTGCATATTTCAACTCGTTATAGGAGGATTCCTTAAATCCGATAGAAAAGGTTTTCACCGGCCGGTCATTCAGTTTTGCCATTTGGGAAACCAAAATCGTGCTGTCAATACCTCCGGATAGAAATGCGCCGAGTGGTACATCCGAGATGAGGCGCAAGCGGACAGAATCCTCCATCAATTCACGCAATCGTTCGGAGGCAGCGGCTTCTGTCCAGTCCTCTTCTTTGGGTTCCAGCTGCCAGTAAGGCTGAATATCGACCTTGCCGTTTTCATAGAGGAGGAAATGGCCCGGCGGGAGTTTCTTGATTTTCTTGAAAATTGATTTTGGCGCACTGACATATTCAAAGGTTAAAAAGTTGTTAAGTGCTAAGAGATCAATTTCTTTATCGATGCCCGGTGCCTTCAGGATCGCTTTGATTTCTGATCCGAAAATGAGCCGTTCCGAATCGTGATAATAATAAAGCGGTTTGATGCCTAATCGATCGCGGCCGATCAGCAGTCGATGTCGGCGACTGTCCCAGATTGCGAAACCGAACATGCCATTTAGGTGTTGGAACAGATCCGTACCCCAGCTTTCATACCCGTGAACCAGCGTTTCTGTATCCGAGTTGGTTCGGAAGGAGTGACCCTGGAATTGAAGAGTCTTCCGCAGTTCCTGAAAATTATATATTTCACCATTGAAGACGATCCAGATCGACTCATCTTCATTACTCAGCGGTTGATGGCCTGTGGATAAATCGATGATGGAGAGCCGACGCATACCAAGTCCGGCCTGACCGATGATTTGCACACCCTGGTCGTCAGGACCCCGATGTGTAATGGTCTTGCACATCGCATCAATGATTTCGGGCAAGGGACGACGGGACGTATCCTGATAAACCATGCCGCAAATGCCGCACATATCAGACTCCCCGCTCGATCGCCAGATGCACACATCGCATCAGTTTCTCTTTGTACAGTGCGGTGCTGTATTTATCAGCCGCAAGTTTCTGGGCGTTTTTGACTTTGTTTTGGGAGGACTTTGAATCCTTGATTGCGTGGAGGATGCCTTCGGCAAAGGCTTCGGGAGAAGTTCCAGTCAGCTCGGCTGTTTCATCACTCAACACCTGCGTGTGTGTCAGCATCCGGGTAGCTACAATCGGCAGGCCGGATCGCAAATAGCTATAAATCTTCAAAGGCGTGTTTGTGCCAGAAATACGTGGAGAGAGCAACAGGTCCGAACAACGCATGTAACTGGGTACCTCCTGCGGTTTCACCTGTCCCGTGAAAGTGAAATTGGATGAAAGCCCGGCATCATCAACCTGCTTTTGATAGAGTTGGACCTGTTCCGGATGACCACCCACCATGAGAAATTGGATGGATTGCTTTTTCAACACAACTTCCGCAGCCCGGATCAGCATATCCAATCCCTGATACGGCTCAAACGTACCAGCATACAGCGCGACCTTTTTGCCATCTAAATTGTATTTAGAACGGATGAAGTTGGATTGATCTGTCTCACCGAACACTGTGGCATAATCCAGCACATTTTCAATAAGGATGGAACCGCGCTCTGGAAACTGAGCGGCCACATGTGACTCCAGATCTGGACAAATTGTGATCACCGCGCTGGCGTATTTTAAAATCCAATTCTCGAGACTGTCAAAAAGCCGCTTGATCCATTTGGAACTGGTAAAGTTAAAATTGCCCAATTGCTGCGGCAGGCTTGAATGCATATCATAAATATGAGGCACACCAAACCAGCGCGAAAACGCTGTCCCCCAGAGTCCCGCCTCTTCGTGGGTGTGGACGAAGTCATACTTTTTCTTGCGGAGTTGATCAAACGTCTTAAGCATTAATAGAAAATCAAGCGGGAGCTTGGTTAAAGACGGACCGATCTTCACATTTCGAATACCGGGAATCGATCTCGTCCGAAGAAATTGAATGTGGGGCAGTCGGACCGTTTCACCGATGGGATAGGTGACCAAATCCACCTCATGCCCCATATCCGAAAACGCCTTCAAGCGTCCAACCACGCTTAAAGGCGTCCCTCTCGGCTGAAAAATTGGCTCAGGCGCTATCATCAATATCTTCATCAAGTCCTCATTACATCTTGCATCATATCCGGAGATTTAGACGGATCAGGATCGTCCTACACAAACATATTTAAATCCCAGCTTGCGCATTTTTTCAGGATCGTAAATATTTCTCAAATCAACAACAATCGGCGTTTTCATCAATGTTTTAATGCGATCCATATTCAAATTTCTGAATTGGTTCCATTCAGTCATAAAGATCAGAACATCCGCATCTTTCGCAGTATCATACGCTGCGGTAGTATAGGTGATATCCGGTATAACCTTCTTTGCTTCGTCCATGGCGACCGGATCAAACGCCTGAACCGACGCTCCTGCTTCCATTAATTTCTGGATAATAGTGAGTGAAGGCGCATCCCGCATGTCATCCGTATTGGGTTTAAAGGAGAGCCCCAACATGCCAACTTTTTTATCCTTCAATGATCCGGCAATCTCTTGAATTTTATTAAAGGCCGTTTGTCGCTGTAGCGTGTTCACTTCAATCACAGAACGGACGATTTTACAATCATATCCGGCCTTGTCTGCGATATCAACCAATGCGGAAGTATCCTTTGGGAAACATGATCCGCCAAACCCGGGTCCGGGATGTAAAAACTTGGATCCAATACGGCCATCCAAACCCATACCCTTGGCCACATGATGCACATCTGCACCCATGAGATCGCACATATTGGCAATTTCATTGATAAAGGAAATCTTCGTGGCGAGGAATGCGTTTGAGGCATATTTAATCAGCTCAGCGGATTCCAGGTTCGTGCACACAATCGGGGTTTCGATCAGATAGAGCGGTGCATAAACATCTTTCATGATGGCCAGAGCCTCGGCATCCTCAGTGCCAATGACCACGCGATCGGGACGCATGAAATCTTCGATGGCAGAACCTTCACGTAAGAATTCGGGATTGGAGACCATGCTAAAACGATGCGAGTCCTTCTGATGTTTCTGGATCACGCTCTTGACCCATTTACCTGTTCCAACGGGGACCGTACTCTTGTTCACAATGACCTTATAGCCGTTCATGGATTTGGCAATTTCTTTGGCAACTTGCTCCACATACTTCAGATCCGCAGAACCGTCTTCTTTGGGAGGCGTACCCACTGCGATAAAAACAACCAGTGCGCCTTGTACAGCCTTCTTAAGATCAGTGGAAAAAGAAAGGCGTCCCTCCCGTACATTCCGCTGGATCATATCTTCAAGACCCGGTTCGTAAATGGGAACACCGCCTGAATTCAACATATCTATCTTTTTAGAATCGGAGTCTACACAAATCACATCCACTCCAAATTCGGAAAAACAGGTTCCAGTAACCAACCCGACATACCCGGTTCCCACAATTGTGATATGCATAAAGAACTCCCTTTATAAAAAATGATTTAAAATTTAAGGATTAGGCTGCGCCGTACCCTGTAAGCACAACAAATATGGTTCGAAGTAACAGTTTAAAATCAAGCCACAATGAAAAATCGTCAATGTACTGAAGATCCATCTCCATCCATTGATCGAAATCGATCCGGTTTCTTCCACTCACCTGCCAGACACAGGTAATACCGGGCTTCATACTGAGCCGGCGACGCTGCCATGATTCATAAAGATCTACTTCAGCCGGAAGCGCGGGACGGGGGCCGACCAGACTCATATCGCCTCTCAATACATTGTAAAGCTGGGGAAGTTCATCAAGGCTGAATTTTCGGATGAAACGGCCAAAACTGGTCACACGCGGATCGCGTTTCATTTTAAAAACTGGACCATTCATTTCATTCTGTTTTTCAAGAGCCCGTTTGCGCATTTCAGCACCCACAACCATGGATCGAAACTTGTATAATGTAAACGTGCGCCCGTTCAAGCCGCACCGAACCTGCCTGTAAAAAATGGAACCCCTGGATGTAAGTTTAATTCCAAGCATAATAAACAGAAAAACCGGCAGAAGAAGAAGCATGGCAATTAGAACAGTAACCCAGTCAAAGAAGCGTTTTACGAACAGCTGCCACTCCTTTGCAGCAGACGTTTGAAAATTGATAAGAGGAATCCCCGCAAAGCTGGTGAGTTCAATATGAGCCAGCTTGGGTTTGAAAAGATCCACACACACAGCTGTATTCACGCCCTCCCTCTCACAATGCTGGATGGCTGGTTCGATCCGGTTTAGCCAAATCCGCGGCACCACAAAAATCACGCGATCCACCACTTTTTCACGGAGAATCCGTGGAATATCCCTGATCCGTCCAATGACCTCATGCTCCATCACATGTTTTCCCATGAGCTTCGGATCATCATCCACAACACCGACGATTTGGAGTCCCCAGTTGGAATGCGCTTTTACAAGTTCAATAAAATTACGGGCACGATGACCAGTGGCCACGATCAATAAATTAACCAGATTGTATCCCTGGCGATAGGAATAATCTAATATCTTCTTCCAGACGGCTTTTTCAACAAGTAATCCTAAATATGCAGTCATTGCATAAATGCCTACATACATACGGCTGGTCATCGTCATTTTTAACAGAAATACCATACTGCCCAATAACAACAGGGAAGCAACACCTGTACGTAAAACACGAAATCCTGTTTCGACAAATAATTTGGTTCGAAAATTTAAATAGACACCATCTAGCGACATCAAGCTGACCCATGCCGGTATGGTTGTGATAACCAGCCAGATATGTAGTTTTAAAAAATCCATTGCACCGGACAGCGTAAATGAATAAAATGCAGTGAATCCAAAATTACCCAAATCCAGTACCTGCTTGAGAATAATTGTCACAAAATATGCAAGCACAAAAGCGATTCCGATGACAATGGCATCAGAGATTTTCATCATCCGGATAAGAAAGATTTCCTTCTCGTGAACCATATTTTACCCTGTCTCCCCAATCTGACCATAGTACCATTCAACAAATTTCGGGATACCCTCTTGCACTAGCACTTCTGGATGATATGAGAGGTCTGCTTCAGCTCTGGAGATATCCGCATAGGTAACTGGTACATCCCCGGGCTGATTCGGTAATTTCTGGATGATTGCCTTTTTATTCAAAGCGTTCTCAATTAAAACGATAAGATCTTTGAGCTGGATTGTTTTGGATTCGCCCAAATTATAGATGTGATATCCATCACAGTGTTCAACGGCCTGCTCGATACCCTGGATTATATCAGAGATGTAAGTATAATCACGGCGACTTGTGCCATCTCCAAAAAAGGGAATAGGTTCGCCATTGTGGATAAGACGAGTAAATTTATGAATAGCCATATCCGGCCGTTGTCTGGGCCCATAGACTGTGAAAAATCGAAGGTAAGTTGTGGACAATCCATGAAGGGCATGATAAGGATAAGCCAGTAATTCACATGCCCGTTTGGTTGCCGCATAGGGCGAAATGGGATGATTAACCGGGTCCTCTTCAGAAAATGGCACCTTTTTATTGCCGCCATACACCGAAGAGCTGGAGGCGATTACAATTTTGGGGATTTTATTTTGCACGCAAAATTCAAGCAGGTTCGCTGTGCCTTCCACATTCACTTGCTGATAAAGAAGTGGCTGCTGTATGGAGGGACGCACACCGGCACGAGCGGCAAGATGCACCACCACATCAAAGGCAGTCTGTTCAGCCAATTGATTCAGAAAAGCCTGATCAAGGATATCCCCCTCAATCAAAGTGAAATCTGGATGACCAATCAACGATGAAATATTTTGGTGTTTGATTTCAGGATTGTAATAATCGTTGAAATTATCGAAACATACAACTTGATGTTTCTTTTGAATCAGCCTTTCGCAGAAATGGGAGCCAATAAATCCGGCTCCCCCCGTGACCAGTACGCGCAAAGATTTACTCCTCAATGTCAGTAAATATCCACCCTGAGTGCCAACCCTATTAAAATCGAGTCTGCCTAAGGCGGATGAAGATCAATCGAATTCGGGTCAAATAGAAAGTGGTCGCCTCCCCAAGTTAATATCTGTAATAACTGTATCCTTCGTGGGCGACTTCCGCTCCCGCGCCATTTAAAATAACCCCCACAATCTTGGCTTGCACATTCTGAAACATTTCCAATCGGCGACGTACCACATCCCCGTTGGAAATTCCAGAACGCACGACGATTGCGACACCATCAACCAATGTACCCAGCACCACAGCATCTGTTGCAGCATTCAGCGGCGGTGTATCAAAAATTACAAAATCAAAGCGTTTTGTGATTCCCTCAATAAACTTCTGCATACGAAGTGATCCTAAAATCTCTGATGGATTGGGAATCATTGAACCACATGTGATCAACGATAAATTTGGGATATAGGTCTCATTTAAAACGCTACTCAACGGTGCAACACCGGTCAGATAATTCGTCAGGCCTGGTTTCTTGGGGCAATTAAATGTATTGTGCAGTACACCACGCCGAAGATCTGCATCAATGAGCAGTGTATTAGATTTCTGTTGAGCGAGTGCAATTGCCAGATTGGTCGATGTGAACGATTTACCCTCTCCCGGAGACATGCTTCCAACCACAATGGAACGAATCGCGTCAGTTTGTTTGGAAAAGAGCAGGTTGGTTCGCAACACCCGATAAGCCTCCCCAACCGGAGTCGGAGAATAATCATGTGTGACAATCTGAGAGCTGACACTCTTGGCCTTCTCAGAATCCTGAACCTCGTATGTATCAAACCTCACCTTGGGAATGCTTCCAAGAATTGGCAATTTCAGATATCGATTGATATCCTCACGCGTTCGAATGCTTTTATCCGCCATTTCCCAGAGAAACGCACTTGAAATCCCCAACATGAATCCAATAAATAGCCCAATCAGGGCCTTACGTTTTTTATCGCCTGTGATTGGTGCCGAGGGTGGAATGGCATCATCAATAATTGAAACATTGCTTGGAGCAACTGCTTCGGCCAATTCAGCCTCTTTATGATAGCGTAAATACAGTTGGTGAATCTCTTCATTGGCCCTTCTCTGACGAGAAAGCTGAGTTAATTTCATCTCCTCTTCAGGCAGCAACTTTAATTCTTTTTGAAGCCTCTCGGCGTTCTCTTCGAGTTCCGAGATGTCTTTCTCCATTTCGCGCACTTTTTCTGTAGCGATCTGGGAAATTGTCATCTCAAGAATAGTAATATCTTCTGTGACCTCCCTTACAGCATTATTATGTTCTGGAAGGCGACCCAATAAATTCGCACGATTGCGATCCAGATCGTCGAGTTCCTGCCTGGCTATAGTCATTGCAGAACTTTGTTCAAATATACCAAGCGATGCGATCTCGCGATAAATATAATGGGCTGAAACACCATCATTAAAATCAGAGACTTCCGGATCCAGCCTGCTAAGTAACAATTCCAATTCATTCTTATTGTTATTGATCTGCCTGGTTTGGGGTTCTATTCGATTCAATCGTTCAACAATATCCTGAGTTTCCTGATTGATGCCGCGTAAATGGTTGTTTCGAAAACTTTTCAGTAAATAATCTGACCTAGTCAACTCTTTCTCAGCGAGGATGAGTTTATCTTCAATCGATTTTCGATTATAACTTTCATTCTCACGTTGCATTTCCAAAATTTCTGAAAGAAAAATCTCTGTGAGCATATTCAAAGTCTCGCTGGCCATATTGGGATTCGCATCCTTCAATGTCACTCGCATTAATGAGCCAGTCTGATCAAAAATAACATTTTCTCTGGCAATAAGCGATTTAACTGAACTCTCCAAACCCTGAATATAAAAGGATATTGTTCCATGTTGTTTATTTATTTCAGGAGTGAGTGAAAAAGACAACCCATTTAAATGGATTGTATCCAGAACGGCTGAAATAGTTCGTACGGTATCCAATCGAACTGCATCATGATAGATTGCACAATACCCATTCGGATAGACATTTATATTGTAATACCCTGGTATAGGCTCGGGAGTCTCTCGAGAATAAAAGGCAGAAAATATCCGGTCTCTGTCAAAGATTGTTGTATTGTCCCACTTTAAATCCTGAATACACAAACCGAGCTTTGCACTGACAGTAGCTGCAAAAGTACGACTCTGCAGTTTGCGCCGACGACTCTCAAGTAGGCTGGCGGGTACGTCGCCTGTCATATTGTCAAAACTTACCCAGACCTCAGCCAGGTAAACAGGCGGTTGACCTTTTAAATGTATAATCCAGGGGATTGTCACGACCAACGTTATTACTAAAACCAACCACCATCGTTTTAAAATTCCAAATAGATATCGCTTTATATCAAAGCTTTCGGTTTGCTGTGTTTGTTCGCTAAAAAAGTCTTCCATGAATTCTCCTAAAAAACGTATACTTATCTTTTTGAAATCTTTAATAAGTTTTATATTGTAATCGCAAATAAAGAAGCGCAACAGATGTCAATAAGTTAATAATTCCTATTAATGTATAGAGATTCAAACGACTTCGGGTGGGAGCAACAATTTGATCTCCTGATTCAACACCAATATCTTCAAGAGAATATCCTTGCTCAAAGCTATTAAGAAGCCCTTTAATGATCACTCGCCCCCCGCGCTCTATAGAAATTTTACTTAAGTCACAATCACCGCGAGGTCCTCCGGCAATTGCTATCACATCCCAGAGAGAACTGGAGGGAGGTACTCGCAATGCACCGGGACGATTAAATGCGCCTTGAAGTGTCAGTCGAATCAAGGGCTGAACATATACCAGCGGATTCCGCATATATTCGCGCAATTTTTCCTGAAGATCTTGCATGAGCTCATAAACGGTGAGGCCTTTTACCTTGACTTCTCCAAGGATGGGCATAATGATGTAACCACCAGGACTTATAGGATAATCCTGACTCATATTCCGCCCGAGGGTGGAGTTACCTCCCTCCGAATAGAGTTCCCAGACTTGAATACGAACTGCATCACCTGGTTGAAAAATAGTCAGAGAACCGGCGGTTTTACTCCAGCTGGGACTTGGTAAAGCTTGGCTATGCACATCAGACACAAACAGGAATACAAGGAGAAATGTTGATAGCGTAACATGTTGTATTAAATGATTTTCATGCCTATTAACGAATCTAAACATCTATGACTTCCTTTCACATTCGCATGTAACAATATCGAAGTACTGATAAAAAAGCAAATGTTATACCATAAAAATCAAATATCTTGGATAAATCTTCTAATCATAAAAAAGCATCCGTGTGGCCCTGAACGGATGCTTTATATATATGCATAATGAGCATAAATAAAAATCATCGTGAACGATAAAAACGGTGCCGTTTTTCCGTTGAATCAAGACTCAATTTCTTTAAGATCGACCGCATTTTAAACCAGTTAATTTTTACAGATCCATATTTATTTGTATTCAATTCACGGGCGATTCCACGGGTACCAAGAAATGGGTTATCCACTACAATCCTTTTTACCTTTTCCATCAGGGGTAAATCTCTGAGTCCAACTCCCTTATCTGCATTCTTCTTCTGAACAGAGGGACGATGAATCATTTGAGGAATCTGTTTTTTCTCAGTCTTTTCAGGGTTTGTATTCTGAAGAAGTCTTCGAGTTTCTTCATCAATTTGTGTGATATCAAAACCACGAATGATATCAAACTCATTAATGGTCTCTTCAACCGTATCATAATAATTCAAAATGCGATTGAATTCAAGCATCTCGAAAACTTCAAATACTTCTGGTGGCATCTGTGTGATTTTAAGATCTCCACCCAAATCACGTATATTCTTGATCTCACCCATAAACACTCCCCACCCAGCACTACTGACATAAGTGACGCCCGACATATCCACAATTAATAAATATTGCTCCTGTTTAATCAGGCCCTGGATCGTCTCGGTGAGTTCCTGACAAGTGGTTGTATCAATATAACCAGAGAGGATAAGAAGGACAATATCTAGCTTGGCGCCAACTCGATGCACCGCCAAATTCATACCTTGAATTGCTGTTTGCTGTTTATGATCTGCCATGAGAATTCGTTTTGGATTATCTTTATTGGATTACTTTAATATGCATTTTTGATAAAGCTGGACGTATTTATTCGAGGATACTTTCCAGGAATGGTCTTCTTTCATGCCGTTTTGGATTAATTTATTCCATAGATTGGTGTTTTCATAAAGTTTGAGTGCTTCCTTTATGGTGCCGAACATCTTTTGTTTAGTTGGCTCATTGAAGACAAATCCATTTCCTGATTTCTTCTTTGGATGAAAGGATGTGATCGTATCAGCCAGACCTCCTGTGTGATGCACGATTGGTACAGTACCGTATTTCAAGCTTGACAGTTGGGTTAATCCGCAAGGTTCCTGTAGGCTGGGCATGAGGAAGATATCCGAACCTGCGGATATCAGATGGGCCAGAGGCTCATCAAAGGCAGGCAAAAACTTAAATTTGCTTTTATATTTCTTCTCAGCCTTTTTGAAAAAGGTTTCATATTTTTTATCGCCCACACCAAGGATGATCATAGAAAGGTCCAACTTCATCAAATCATCCAGAACATCACAAATTAAATCAAATCCTTTTTGCATGGTGAGCCGGGATACAACACCAATCAATGGTATGGATGAGTCTGTATTAAGCTGCAATTGCTCTAACAGTGCGGTCTTGGCTTCCTGCTTGCCCTCGAATTCGGCGGCACTGTATTTTTTGGGAATTAATTCATCGCTTTCGGGATTCCAGACACTTTCATCCAATCCATTGACAATTCCGAAAAAATCCCTCTTACGTTTTTGAAGAAGTGATTCCATACCGCATCCATATTCAGGCGAGGATTGCACTTCCCGGCAGTATGTCTCACTCACTGTATTGAGAAGATCGGCATGTGATAATCCAGCCTGAAGAAAATTGCACTTGCCATGCTGCAGGATACCTGAATCTTCGGCATTGAATTGATCATTCAGATTAAACGATGAAAGGCACTTCGAAGGAAAAATACCCTGATAAACAAAATTATGAACTGTAAATACAGTACGAATTTTCGCATAAAATTGATCTTCAGCATAAAGTGTTTTTAAAAATAGGGGAATCAGGCCGGTTTGCCAATCGTTGCAATGTATTATATCGGGTTGCCATTGGAGTTTCTTCAGCGTCTCAAGAGTGCCTTTTGCGAATAACGTGAAACGATCAGCATTGTCAGAGAATTCCTTGCCTGTTTTTGGATCTATATACAAGCCTTCTCTGAAAAAGAAGGGTTTGTAATCAATGAAATACACTTGAACTTTTGAATTGGGGATAAAAGCTGCTTTGACATTGACAGTGATATCCTTTTTACCCAACTGAACGGAAATATCCTGCAAACGGATGACATCACGCAGCACATATTTGCGCTCGTTGATGACGCGATATTGAGGCATAATAACCCGAATATCGTGGCCATCATCCTTTAGTGCCTTCGGAAGCGCACTGCCTACATCTGCCAATCCCCCCGTTTTAGCGAAGGGTGCAACTTCTGATAATGCCATTAATATTTTAAGTTTTTTCTTCACGAAAAGTCCTTATGCATACAATAGATTCCTGATAACGATCAAGAACCAATAAAAAAACAACTGGATCAGAACACGCGCGATACCAGCTGCTCGCAGCATCAGATAGTTTAGCGAGAGATATCGGGACCAACCCCAGATACGAAACATCTAAGGTGTTTGTTCAGTTTTCATTCTGTCCAGATACTGTCTGGCAATGGTCACATAGCTGCTTGTCGGGTAGTTTTGAACCAGCTTTTCAAATTCTTCAACCGCCCGACTGCTATTGTTCAAACGCATGTAACTCAGACCCAGTTTAAGCTGTGAGTCGGCATATTTATTGGATTTAGGAAAGGTAAACACCTTTTCGAACGCCACAATTGCCTGTTGATAATTCCCAATGCCGTAATGGGATTCTCCAATCCAGTACTGGCAATTGTCAGACAACGAATGATTCATATCCTGGGTTAGCAGGTCGTTGAATTGCTGTAAGGCTTTACGATAATCCCGCGCATTATACGACCGTCTTGCATTATCGTAGCTTTGTTCATATCCCGACTTTGTCGAAGGAACTTTTGTTGCACCAGATGGGGATGGACTCTCTGGCTCATGAAAAGCAAGGTTTTGTGATGATTGAGTCTCTGAAGATGGCCCCGAAACCGAGTTTAATCCGGCAGGTTGTTCTTTGTTTGATGAAGAGGTTCCGGACCAATCAATATCCGTGCCGGATTCTTCTGAGGATGCTAGCCCCAATTCCTCTTCTGACTCATCCATGACACCGAGAAGCCGGAGCACATCATCCTCTCCGATTGTCTCATTATCCGTTTCATTTAATCCCAGCAATGCGTCGATATCAGCGATATCATCTGAGGTTTCATAAGTGGCTGGACTTGTTGAAGCACAACCAATAACTAGAAGCATGCCCCCTACGGCAATGCCTGCTAGGAAACTTCGGAGCAATTGTTTGATAATCATGCCCCCTCCTTTTCTTTTTTTTTCAGGCATTTAACTGATAAATATATTGAAATTCTTATATAAAATCAAGGATTTTATTCCACAGCTGATTTTTTTAATGTGAGCCTTATAAAATAGGCCAATCCGATTATAAAAAGAACCAATGAAATCAGCTGATTAAATGTAAATGCCAAACCTAGAAAATGGAATTGTACCGAGGCCTCATAATACCGCACAAAATCAATGGAAAACCGGGCGACACCATACATCATGAAAAAGATGGAGAGCAACAATCCATCAGGACGTTTTTTCCGATCAACGAGCACAATCACAATGAGTATCAGAAATCCGTATAGGGAGGAGTACAATTGTGTAGGATGGATTTGTATATTCTGTAGCACCGATCCGGCCGGGCTGTTTAACGGAAACTTCATGCACCACGCCAAATCACCTGGCTGACCAAAGCAACACCCATTGAGAAAACATCCGATTCGAGTCAAACCGATCCCAAGAGCAAACGTGGGTGCAAGTGTATCACACAACTTGACGATGGATATTTTTTTAATCCTGCAATACACCACAAGCGCAATGAGAACCAGAACCACACCGCCCAACATCGAGAGACCAGATATTCCCACTTCGCCCGAACTTTGCAAGGGATTGATTGTATCCGCCCACCGGCCCTTGAACTCATCAAGATGTGTGATTACATAAAATAAACGTGAGCCGAAAATAGCACAGACAACAACAACAATGGATAGATCCAGAATATCATTCTTTTCAATGCCCCGTTTCGGTGCGCGCGCCATGGCCCAATAAATGCCGAGCATAAATGAGACGGCGAGTAATAATCCATAGGCATGAATTTCAATGGGTCCCAATTTTAGTAATACTGGATGCATGTATCAAACTCCTCCTTGATCAGTTTAAAAACGAACGTTGGCTGAGACAACTATTGCCAATCAGTCCAGACAGGCTTAGGGCCATACAAAGGGCAGATCCTCCATAACTGAAAAAAGGAAGAGGAAGCCCCATCACTGGAAACAATCCGACGGTCATACCCACATTAACAATAACCTGAAAAAGCAACAGGGCGCCGGCACAAAAAGCCACATATCCGGCCCATCGGTACTGAACTGTTTCGGCCAACTGAAAAGTACGAAGCAGATACCAGAAAAACAAGCTGAGTACAATGAATATTCCGAAAAAACCAAATTCTTCTCCCAGAACGGATACAATAAAATCGGTATGCTGCTCTGGAAGAAAGCGCAATTGAGTCTGGGATCCCTTCAGAAATCCCTTTCCGAAAAATCCGCCGGAACCCACAGCGATCTTGGATTGAATGACTTGATACGCACTCCCGAATGGATCTGTTTTTATCCCAAAGAAAATCCGGAGTCGATCAAGTTGATAGGGTTTGACCAACACCAATAGTTTTGGAATCATCCGATTGATCAACACACAAAACAGTGTGAATCCCAGCATGAAGCCATTTCGAAAATGAAAGAGGATGATGGAGAACAGCAATCCGAAGAAGATGAGACTCGCGATCCAGGAGATCCCCGTCAATCCTGATATTACAATAATTCCGAGGAGGCCCCATACTTTGGCACTCAATCCCGCCCAGAATAACGCTGCCACTCCGATCACGACAAAAACCATAGCCGTAGCTGCATCCGGTTGAATCAGGACAAGCACGGCGGGCAGCATTGCGAGAAGGATCACAAGCAGGTATCGGATTCCGGGAATACGTCCTTCCTGATCCGCAGACAAGCATCGAGCAATCGCAAGCAGCGTGATCAGTTTAGCGATTTCTGATGGCTGGATTCGGAAAATTCCCAGATCGATCCATCGACCGGCCGGTCCTGAACCGAAGGGGAAAAGTGCGACGAGAAGAAGGAGTGTGAAACCATACAGGAGATAACTAGATTGAATGATCGGCTGAATCGGAATGCGAAGGAATATAATATATAGGAACCAGCCAACACACCACCAGATAATCTGTTTGGTGAAAAGAGCCTGCATGGCTGATCCGGAAGTGCTCGCGCTGCTGTAAAGACACAGCAATCCAATCAAACTCAGGATGAATGGCATCCAGAAAAAAGCGCCCAATTGTTGAATATATTGCCAGACTTTCCGCATTTATGGGTTCGCTTTCAGAAAGTTGGAAAATAGATGGTGTGCTATCGGAGCGGCCATGGCCCCACCACCGCCCGCTTGCTCAAGGACAACCACGATCACAAGTTTGGGATTGTCCGCTGGAGCGAATCCAAGGAACCAGGCGTGGGATTTGCCGTGTGGATTCTGCGCCGTTCCGGTTTTACCGCAAACGGACAGACCGGGCACCGCAGCCCGTACCGCCGTTCCCCCTGGCTCCGCAGCCAGCCGCATCCCCCGTTTTATCAGCGAAATTGACTTTTTGGAAACATCCACTTTTTGCGAGCCCACTGGCAATGATCGCCAATTCCCCTCCCCGTCCTGAATGGCCTGCACCACATGCGGCTGAATCAAATTTCCGTCGGACGCAATTACCGCACCCAGCACTCCCATCTGAATGGGTGTCACCAGCAAATCACCCTGCCCGATCACCAGATTTAATTTCGATCCTTTGCCTAAATTGTTGCGGTGATATTTGTCCTGATGATAGGCCAAATCCGGTAGCAGCCCTGTCATCTCGCCATACAAATCAATCCCGGTGCGCTGCCCGAATCCCAATTGACGCGCTTGCTTGAACCATCCGTCCCAATTGATTCGAAACGCCATTTGATAGAAATAAACATTGCAGGATTTTCGGATCGCTTCAATGAAATTGACCGCGCCATGTCCCCCCGGATTCCAGCAGGCAAACCGTTTGCGGCCCAGATAATAGGCGCCATGACAGATAATGGTATCTTGTGGATTGAAGGAGGGATCGGAGAGCGCAGCCAAAGCGGACACAATCTTGTATGTGGAACCCGGCGGCAACTGGGATTGAATGGCACGATTCATCATTGGATGCGTTGTATCTGTTAGAATATCCTGCCAAAAGGATAAATTTGTGGTGGACGCAAATCGCATCAAATCCAGTCCGGGACGGCTGATCATGGCCAGCACTTCACCGTTGTTGGGATCGAGCGCAACCGCTGCACCACGAGCTTCGGGAAACACTTCCTGCAATGTGTTCTGCAAATCGAGATCAATGGTCAAACGCAGTGAACGGCCCACCTGCGGTGGTTGATCCATTCTGCCGCCCAGATCGCCCACCTCACGACCCCGCACATCCACTTCGATATAGCGAAAGCCCTTTTGACCCCGAAGATCCGGATCATAAATCTTTTCCACACCACTCTTGCCTGTTAAATCGCCTCGCCGATACTCCTCTTTCTGACGTGCATCCAATTCTTTTGAACTGATTTCTCCGGTAAAACCAAGCGTATGCACGGCCACATTACCTTGCGGGTATCGCCGCACCGGCTCCTGTTCAATCACAAGACTCGGTAGATCCAGTTGGTTCTCCTGAATCCGGGAGAGCAGGTTGAAATCGATATCCCGCATCAATCGGACCGGCGTGAACGGCCCGGTATTTGACAATCGAATCATCTGTTCGATAGAATCCACGGACAATTGAATGGTTGACGCAATAATCTCCTGATCCATTTTATTTTTATCAAAAATGTGCGGGATGATGTATAGTGAGTAGCTTGGCTGGTTATCCGCCAGCACACACCCTTCCCGGTCATAAAGGATCCCTCTGGCAGCACGCAGGGAAATCTGCCGAATGTGATTTTGATTTGAGCGGTATCGATAGGTATTTTTTTGAATGATTTGGATCTGAAAAAAACGAAGCGCGAGCACACTGAATAGCACTGTCATCAGAATGCGAACCAGTTGCATC
>JABMRT010000050.1 GCA_013202295.1 Candidatus Zhuqueibacterota bacterium | reverse complement strand
GTCTGAACCATCATTGATAATCTCCATTTCTTTGGATTGATACCCATCAGCTTCTGCAAGAATTAACCATATCCTACCTATTGATAATTGTAACGTAAAAAAACCTTCTTTATCAGTTACTTTTCCATATGCATATGTCTCTTGAGTGTTCATTTTGTATTTAATTTTAACATTTTCAATCGGCTTTCCTGTCTCTGCATCCCGGATTATTCCCTTAAAAAAGATGCTCGCGATCGCAGAGTTCGTAAAAAGCAAAACGCATACTATCATTGGAAACAGTCTACTCTTCATCACACACCTCCGTTTTTATTTTCTAGATTTACTTCATCGTCTTTAAAAAACCATACAATCGATATTGTCGGATCATCCGTCTCAAACGTCATCATCGTGACACCCGGTTCATGAAAATCTTCAACAAGGGGCAAGACGCTTCTTAAAATTTCTGGAGCGGGAGATTGCCTCGCATGATGTATCCACAAAGAGATGAGAAGAACGAAAGCGCCAGCAAGCACAGGCACAGCTTTTCTCCAAACAAGCGGGACAATCCGCGCCCCACTCTTTTTTTGAGAGTTTCGGATTATTTTAACACGTGAACCAATCTGCGGCCAGATTGGTTCATCGGACAAATTTTCATTTTGAGTTCGGAGGGTAGCTTGCACCTGTTCCCGTGTTTTTGTGTACACGGACAATTCAGCACAACACGATTCGCATCGCCGTACATGCCAGCGCACCCTCCCCTTTTGGATGAAATTTAATTCATCCGCCGCAAATGCGGATAACATCTTTTCAATCGACTTACACTTCATAATTGCAACCCTCGATAAATTCCGGGTATCGTGAACGAATCTTCTCTTTCAAATGCTTGCGCGCATAAAAGAGATAAGATCGAACGGTTCCTCCGGGACAATCCATAATTTTCACAATCTCTTTGCAGGAGAAACCTTCCAACTCTCTGAGTACGAATTTCGTTTTTTGCGGTGTGCTCAGTCTGTCAATCAATTGTTTAATAATAATCACCATTTCATTATCATGTGGATTTTCTGTTTTCCCTGCCGGTTCATGATTGAGTTCATCCAATGATACTGCTCGAAATCGTCGTTCCCTCTTCAGATAATCATAGCTGGCATTCACAGTAATCCGATACAACCAGGTAAAAAACCGCTTGTGCGTCTGAAATTGAGACAGGAACCGGTACAATCTGAGAAAAACATCCTGCGCAATATCGCGGGCCGCATCCGGATCACCGGTTATTTGATATGCAATCCCGAGCACCCGTTTTTCGTATTTTTCAACAAGTGTCTGAAAAGCTTGCAGATCTCCGCGCTTGGCCCGGCGGATTAACCTGTGTTCAGATTCCGTGTCTGTCTTTTTCATTCAGATAATGATACTGTGGATTGAATCAATGTGTTGAATTGAAATCAGCAGTCAAATAATTTCTGTGCCTGCCGAATGTTCCGGAACATTTGAATGATGCCGTGCAATCCCTCCGGAAGGATTTCAAAATTCAGAACGCCCTTATATTTCTGTTCCAAAAGATAATCTAGGATCGAGTGAAGCGATAGCGTACTGTCATCCCTGAAGGGTGCGTGTTTGTCTTCTCGGCCCTGGATGTCGGAGAGGTGAATCACCTGGATTTGTGATTTAAATAGCTGGAAGAGATTCTGCCAGTTATCGCCGGATAGCCTGGCGTGGGAAACATCCAGACAAACGCCAAGGAGCTGATCGTTCAACTCTTGCTGACATTGTGCGTGAAAACGGATGAAATCATGACCTGCGCAGGATTGGATGTTTTCAAGCACGAGTGGAAGGTTCAGTTCGCGAAGGGATTGAAAATATAGGCTGAGGGATCGATCCTTCTTCGGGGATTCGGGTGGATGGCACACTGCATATTTAAATTGGACATGTTTGGAAAGATTGGAGACCCGGGTAATGACATCCTTAATCTCGGACTGATATGAATTGGACGAAAAATCATATCCGTCGAGACCGGCATTGGGCAGATGAAATCCAAGGCTCATCCCCCGAATTGAACGGAGGATGAAAGAATGTGAAAACAGAAATTTGGGAGTGACTTCGGCGTGTCTCACACCGGCCCATCGGACGAAACGGAACAGTACCGGGAGCGGAATCCCCTTGTACGGATCGACTGTCATCCCGACCCGGCTCACATCGTTTGCTCCGTTTCAGGCTGCTGAAGGGATTCGCCCAGTGGACGCAGAAAAATATTGGACCCCCAGATCACCGTATCGCCAAGCCAGTTTTGATCATCGCGGTCCGGAAAATCTGTCGTGTAATGCAGACCGCGGCTCTCTTTTCTGAAAAGCGCGGATCGAATAATCAAAGAGGCCGTGCATGAAATATTGCGTAATTCCAGCAGTTGTGGAGAAACGCGTGTCTTCCGGTAAAACGTTTCGATGTCGCGATTGATAACACCCACACGCCGCCAAGCCCGCTTGAGCCGTTCGCTGGATCGGACAATACCCACGTAATCCCACATGAGTCTCTGGATTTCACGCAAATCATGCGAGATGAGCACCCACTCCTCTTGGTCAAATGTGCCCTCGATGTTCCACTCCGGAATGTCCGGAATCCGGCTGCCGGATTTTTGATAATGATGGAGATCCTGTATTGCACTTTGACTGGCGCGATTTGAAAAAACCAGTGCTTCAAGCAATGAATTTGAGGCCAGTCTGTTGGCGCCATGCACACCTGTACATGCGGCTTCTCCGGTGACATAAAGTCCCTGTATCACCGTTTTCCCAGCCAGATCCGTGATGACTCCACCACATAAATAATGGGCCGCAGGTACAACCGGAATGAGTTGCTGGGTCATGTCAATATCCAGTGAAAGCAGCTTTTCATGGATGGTAGGAAAGTGATCGCGTACTTTATCGGAATCCAGATGTGTCACATCAAGGTAGACACATTCATCGCCGCGCCGTTTCATTTCAGAATCAATCGCCCGGGCCACGATGTCTCGCGGTGCAAGATCCGCCTGTTTATCATACTGAGTCATGAATGCTTCGCCATCCCCCGTTCTGAGGATGCCACCAAAACCCCGCACAGCCTCGGAAATCAGAAAGGAATCACCTTGAGGATGATACAGAGATGTGGGATGAAACTGAAGAAACTCGAGATTGGCCACCGGCACACCGGCGCGATACGCCATAGCCACACCATCCCCGGTCGCAATATCAGGATTGGTAGTATGCGGGTATACCCACCCCGCTCCCCCTGTGGCGAGTACCGTCACATGAGCCGAAAATATATGAGCATCGCCTGTTTTTCCATCCACTGCATAGACACCCCAGCAATGCAGACCGGTTGTTTCTCTTGTGTTGGGAAGGTGATGTTCGGTAATCAGCTCGATCGCCGATTGATTTTCTAGCATCTGAATATTCGGATGGCTCCGGAGATTCTCGAGAAGGGCATGCTCGACTGCCATGCCGGTTCGATCTTTGGAGTGGATAATCCGGTTCCGTGTGTGACCGCCTTCCCGTCCCAGATCCAGACTGGGGGATTTCGGTTGAATATGGGTAAAATCCACACCCCAGTCCTGCAGCATACGGATGCTTTCCGGGCCCTCGCGGACAATCTGTTCCACAGCATCGGTATGACATAATCCAACACCCGCTTTCAGGGTATCCTGAACATGTAAATCAAAGGAGTCATCGTTGCCGAAGACTGCCGCTATCCCGCCCTGGGCCCGATTGGTATTGCTGTCTGCACGTTCCTTCTTCGTCAGAATAATCACAGATCCCTGATCTGCAACTTGAAGCGCAAAACTGAGACCCGCGATACCACTTCCAATTACAAGGAAATCGGAATGATGATTCACAATACCATCTCCCTACTTTGAAATCGGCAAGTTATACTTCTTGGCTTTTCTATAAATCGTAGCTCGACCAATGCCCAGTTTTCTCGCAGCCTGGGATACATTGCCTTCAAATTCGAGAAGCGTTTTTTTCAGAATATCCACCTCTAGCCTCTCAATCCACTGGGGTAGAGTTTCATCGCTGGCTGCGATGTGTTCATGCCCAATGGATATAATATGAGAAGGCAAATCGGCGATCTGAATTTCAGGGGTGGTTGAAACCACCACGGCCCGCTCGATTGTATTCTCAAGTTCACGCACATTGCCTGGCCAGTGATACCCCATTAAAACCTTGATCGCTTCAGGATGCACTCCGGCAATCTTCTTCTTCTCACGGAGACTGTACCGATTGATAAAATGAGAGGCCAGAATCGGTATGTCGCTTTTACGCTCACGAAGTGGAGGCAGCCGAATAGGAAAAACACTGATACGATAGAAAAGATCTTCTCGGAACAGACCTTTTGGAACCAGGTCGGATAGATCCTGATTGGTTGCAGATATAAGACGAAGATTAACTTTCACCAGTTGATTGCCACCCAATCGCTCAAACTCACGTTCCTGAAGGACACGGAGGATTTTGGCCTGGATCGGCTGGCTCATATCCCCGATTTCATCCAGAAAAATGGTGCCCCCGTTAGCCGATTCGAATTTTCCGATTCTTCTTGAAACGGCACCGGTATAGGCGCCTCTCTCATGCCCGAACAATTCACTTTCCAGTAGAGATTCAGGCAGGGCCGTACAATTCACAGCAATAAAGGGTTTGTCCTTGCGTGTCGTGGACTGGTTGTGAATGGCCCGGGCAAACAACTCCTTGCCCGTACCGCTCTCTCCCTGAAGGAGGACAGTGACATCACTGTTTACAACTTTCTCAAGCGCCCGGAAGACCTCTTGCATTACACCGCTTTGCCCGATAATATTTTCAAATTTATAACGATCTT
This sequence comes from Candidatus Zhuqueibacterota bacterium, assembly GCA_013202295.1. Classification (GTDB taxonomy): domain Bacteria; phylum Zhuqueibacterota; class QNDG01; order QNDG01; family JABMRT01; genus JABMRT01. Next base: position 41,823 of record JABMRT010000050.1, on the reverse strand, counting down.
TGAGCTCGGATCGAAGAGACTGAACCTCTGTCTTCAACGCGTTTGCTGCCAAAGCATTTTTTACTGTGACGATGAGTCGTTCACCCGTGAATGGTTTGGTGAGAAAATCGTAGGATCCCGATTTCATGGAATCGACTGCCCGCTCTATCGTACCATGCGCGGTCATAATAATCACAGGCAAATACGGGTGCTGCTGCCGGATCGCGTTCAGAGTTTCATGACCATCCATGCCCTGCATTTGGAGATCCATAAGCACGAGGTCCACGCCTTTTTCATCAAGTTTACGAAGGCACGCTTCTCCACTTGTGGCCTGAACGATGTCATATTGGCGTTTTTCAGTAAGGATATCCCGAATCAGGAGACGCACATTCTTCTCGTCATCCACAATCATTATACATGGCTTAGCCATTTTTATTACCCCTAAAGCTTTTTTATTTTGAAAGCAAGTGGATTAACGTGTCTTTTCCCCGGTCTACTTCTAAAACGATGCGCAATGCGTAAACCGGCAATCGAGTCTGTCGTTCCTTGCCCAGACGCACTCCATCTTTCTCTGTGGTGATAATTGCCACAGCACCGAATTTTTCCGCAGCCCGATCGATTCGTGCAAAATCCCGTTCAGAATACCGATGATGATCTCCGAATCGCAAAGCCTTTAATTGTTGGATGCCGGTGGACCGAACCGTCTTTTCATAAGAGTCTGGATTCCCGATACCGGAGAAGGCCAGACAAAAGCGATCGCACAGATAGTTGAGCGGCAGGATTTCTTCAGTTTCCAGCCTAACCCAATCTAAAGGTTTGTGCCTGGCAGTTAGAATAGGCGCGTCCGTCCATTGTTGAATGGATGGATGGATGGATGATACATCGTCGATTTGATCGGATCGTGTGAGCACTATCAGATCCGCACGTTGCAAGGCAGAGATAGACTCCCGGAGTGGTCCTGCCGGAAGCAGCCACTCATTGCCGAAAGGACAAGTTGCATCCAGTGTCACCACATCCAGATCTCGGGCAACTTTTCGATGCTGAAATCCATCATCCAGAATAATCAGATCCGGATGGAATTGTTCAATCGCGAACTTTCCCGCCTCTGACCGGCTGGACCCTACAATCACCGGCACTTCAGGAAGACGACGAGCCATCATCAATGGCTCGTCACCTGTATGGGATACATTGTTTTGTGTGTTTTTGCCATCCGAAACGACGAATGGCGATTTGCCATTCCGGCCGTATCCCCGGCTGAGTATGGCAACGCTTTGGCCTTCTGCCTGCAACCATTCAGCCATTGCCATTACAAGTGGAGTCTTGCCTGTACCTCCGACTGTGATATTACCAACACTGATAACCTTGGCATTAAATTGGGATACCTTGTTTTTATTGGAATCGTAATTTCGGTTTCGAACTTGAATAACAACCTGATAGAGCAGTGACAGGGGCCAGAGCAGAATACTGAATCGCCTGTTTTTCCAGAGCCGGATCATAATACAATTCCTGTTTTGGGGAGTTCTTGCAAAATGACGTCGGCAGCTCTTTCTGCCGCGCCCGATTCACCCAACTTTTCAGACACTTCGGCTAAGTTGGCCCTGGCTTGTTGTGCTTGCTCCGAATTCATGAGAAATGGCCTGATGGTTTCAGAGATCCGTTCTGCATGGGCCGCTCCCTGAATCAATTCGGGGACAATACCACGGCCAGCCACAATGTTCACCAGACCAATATATTGGACACGCACCAGAAGCCGGGCCAAAAGATACGAAAGCGGCGCCATTTTATAAAGCACCACCATTGGTACACCCGCCAATGCCGCCTCAAGCGTGGCCGTACCCGAAGCCACGAGAGCAGCATCGCTATGGTTGAGCACCCTGTGTGTCTGGCCTTCAATGAGATGAATATCTGGATTATGCTGCAACAGGACGCGATAAAATGTGTCGGACAGTGTCGGAGATTGGCACAGGAGGATTTGAAGCTGCGGAACATCCTGCTTTAAAATCCTAGAGGAGCGGATCATCTCCGGCAGCAGTCGCTCAACTTCCTGTTTTCTGGATCCCGGCAGCAACGCGAGGGTCTTGAAATCAGCATTCAAGCCAAGCGATTTGTAAAATTCCGATTTGGATGTGTTGACCTGAAATGTTTCTTTAAGCGGATGCCCCACGAACGTGGCTGGCACGCCCGCTTCGCGATACAGGGTCTCTTCGAAAGGAAAAAGTACAATCATATGATCGACCGTTTCGCGGATTTTATGGATTCGGTTTTGATTCCACGCCCAGATCTGTGGACTAATATAATAAACCACGCGGATGCCGCGTTTCTTGGCTTGCTTAGCGAACCGAAGATTGAATCCAGGATAATCGATCAGAATAACCAGATCGGGACGCTCGGTCTCGAGCAGATCCGTCATCTCGCGAAAGACTTTTCGAATAAATGGAAAATGCCGGATCACTTCAAAAAATCCAAGAAAGGCCATTTCACGAGCGTGATGCACAATGTGCATCCCTGCTTTGGCCATCAGATCGCCGCCAATACCGAAGAATTTTAAATGGGGATGCTTCTCTTGCAACGCGGCCATCAATTCAGCGCCGCGTGTATCCCCTGAGGCCTCCCCTGCAATGATCAGAATGGAGGATGCGCCAATGTTATTTAGAGCAGATGCCATCTTATTAACATGAGTAGTGTGACAGCAAGAGCGGACTGAAGTGTATTGCGCTCAGAACGCAGGGCCTTGGCAAAGACTGGGCTGGACAATTCGGAATTGGTGAAACCTCGAATTTTTAGAATCCAGCGCGGGACATGCTGGCAATATTCAGCATACTGATCACCAAACTGTTTGGCCAGAAATCCTTCTTCTTCTTTCACGATGAACGCATATTGTATACCGAAAAGAAAGAGAAAGACCAGCAGCATCCATGGCATCCATGCCCGGCTCATCACGGTCAGACCGAGACTTAATAAAAAATTCCCCACGTAAAGCGGATTGCGCACATGCGCGAAAGGACCATCCGTGACCAGCCTGCCCGCGCCCACCTCACCGGTTGTGCGCGTGGCCGATCCGGCGTACAGCACTCCCCAAAACCGCATACTTTCGCCAAGAAACATGATGGTCAGTCCCGTCAGAAAACTGGTCCATGTCGTATCAGCCAGAATCAGCACTGCCAGCAGCAGCGGGATGGGAGTATAGCTGCGATGTTTAAAGAAAAATTGCCCAGGTGTCAATCAGTCCTCCACAAGTTTTAATATCTGTTCCGCCACGGCCAGAGCATCTCGGCCCTCAGCGCCACTTACACCTGATTCGGGTTTCCCCTGAACCGCGTGGATAAATGTTTCAAGTTCAGTTTTAAGCGCGTTATCTTCATCCTTCTGCGGCTTGGAATAAATGATGCGCCGCTTACGCCCTTCCGCACCAATTTCTCCTACGACCATATCCGCTTTCTCGGAGATTTCGGATTCGAGCTGGTAAATCTCGGACATCTTGGCATCAAAATCTATGGAGATGTAGGTATCCTTCTGGAAGAGGCGCATCTTGCGCATCTTCTTCTGCGAAATACGGCTTGCCGTAAGATTGGCCACGCACCCGTTTTCAAACCGTATACGTGCGTTTGCAATATCAGTGGATTCTGAAACCACGGTTACACCGCTCGCATCCAGATGTGCAACCGGGGATTTAACCAGGCTGAGCACCACATCAATGTCATGAATCATGAGATCGAGGATCACTGCGACTTCCGTGCCACGGGGATTAAAGGGCGCCAACCGATGCGCTTCGATAAATTGTGGATGAAGATCCATGCTACCAATCGCCCGGATTGCTGGATTGAATCGCTCAATCTGACCCACATGGAAAACCAATCCTTTTTCATTGGCTAATTGTACAAGTTGATCTGCTTCTTCAACAGTTGCTGTAATCGGCTTCTCAACGAGACAATGAATCCCCTTTTGAAATACTGATTTGACTATATCATAATGATGATCCGTGGGCACAGCCACACTGACCGCGTACACTGCATCCAATAGGCCTTCAATGGATTCGAAAACCTCACAATGGCCTTCATCCGCGACCAGTTTGGCGCGTTCAGGATCGGCATCAAAAACACCGATTAGATCCGCGTCCACGATTTGGGCATAATTCAAGGCATGATACCGGCCCAGATGACCCACGCCGATCACACCAATCTTGGTTTTTTCCACACATCCTCCACAGAAGTGTCCGATTTGAGACAGGTCAATCTAATAATTCCACAAGGGATAATCAACTGATTTTTTTGAAAAAATGAAGGGCTCCATGAGCCCTGATTATGGGGATTGTCTCGGAATGAGAATCCGTTTAAATAATATGCGGATAAAAATCTAATACATATAATCTTCGATTAGACGTTTTGGATTATCCTCGAATTTATCAACTTCCAAAACAACTTCAACATAGAGTGCTGGAAACATGAATGAAAAATACTTCTCCCACCTTCGTGGGCCGAGATTGGCAAGCAGGCTGATCCCAAGAACCTTGTATAAATCCGTAAAATGGATTTTGTGCTTCTTAATCTTAAACAATCCGGTATTCTTGAGGGATAGAAATGTGATGTATCCAAAACGATGAAAATGCTCCATGTCTCCATAAGAAAGCTGGGATGTATAATGAGGTGTAACAACACGGATCGTCGCACCCGGCTTTCCGATTCTGTGAACCTCACTCATCGTATTTAAAGGCCGTTTCATATGCTCAATTACATGGGACATCTCGATGTGATCAAATTCATTGTCTTTGAAAGGATAGGGGTAAATATTCAAATCATGAACCACGTCCACATGAGGTGCAGGACGAATATCCAATCCTATCGCCCCCCATTTTTTTTCGCGGCCCACAACCTAAATCCAGCTTTTTCATCCATCCTCTCATTTTAATCGGGATGACATTAACATATGATATAGAATAACTAATTTCCACCGTTTTCTTGGTTTAGAGGAAACCTGTTTGTTGATCAATCGTTTCTTTACATGAATGCGGACATAAAAGACTTGTATTCCAAGAAAGAAATTTATGAATTCTGAAAAAGTTAAGCCGGATCATTGGCGATGTCGGATTTGAGAATCAGCACATGCAGCTGAAATCTTTATTCAAACAAAGTGTATATATGTAAGAATTCATGTATCGCTATTCTTTAGTAATTCGGAATACCTGTTTTAGCGAAACAGGGAAGAGCAATGCGATCCTTTACATTTTTTAATGTGTATGATTATGCCATTTTAATCGCACTCATGGTGGCAGCCATTTATTGCTTTATACATTTCCTAAGAACAAACCGAACTCACATGTCTTAAAATCCGATGAAAAGAAGAAAAATCGATTTATTCACAGGTTTCATTTTTACTACTCTATCCGTGATCATATACATAAATATTGAAAAATCCCACAATACTGTTATTACCCCCTTTCAACCGGTTTCAATTATGCCCGCAAAGCCGATTGTATGTTTATCAATCACATTATTTCTTGCAGGGCTTGTATCAATCATTATGATCGATTATCTTATAGTTAACAGGAGTATAAATGGAAGATTTATTTAAAATAATACTGTACTCATCTTTTGCCGGTATCACCGTTTTCTTGGGAGGACTTCTTTCCAAATATTTTAAAGAATATTTCCATGAAGGATTTGTAAAAGAAGAGGTTCTTCATACATCAATTGCATTTGGCGGGGGGATAATTCTTGCTGCCGTTGCACTCGTTCTGGTACCAAAAGGTATGGATGTATTGCCTCTGGCACCAATGGCAATACTATTCTTAACAGGTGCAATTCTATTCTTCTTTTTGGATAAATACATAGAAAAAAAAGGAGGAACAATTTCTCAACTTTTAACAATGTTGATGGATTTTGTTCCAGAAGCAATTGCATTGGGCGCAGTATTCGCGACCGACCACAATTTGGGATTGTTATTAGCAATTTTTATAGGACTTCAAAATTTTCCGGAATCATTCAATTCCTATTTGGATTTGCTCAACAATGGATATTCTTCAAAAAAATGCTTATTCATCTTATTGTTTCTGAGTTTTTCAGGAGTCTTCGCCGCTGTTTCAGGATATTATTTGCTGAGTAATATGCCAAAACTTACAGCATCTTTGATGTTGTTTTCCAGTGGTGGGATACTTTACTTAATATTTCAGGATATTGCACCAATGTCAAAATTGGAGAAAAGTTGGTTTCCTGCACTTGGCGCATGTTTTGGTTTTCTTGTTGGAATGATCGGACAAAATATTTTAGGGTAACTTATTCCTACTAACAATTCGTTTCACCTGCCATTTTCCCGCTGACACTCCAAATGGTGAACTCAGACATTCTGCCAAGACGAAGAGTGGCTGTGAAAATCAAACCATAAAACCTGCACACATCGATAAACTTGAAATTCATTGAGTAAATGCATAAATTGCCCTCATAAGCTCTTCAACGGACATTTAGAATCAAAGAAAACTACTTTTAAATGAGGTGAAAATAAATGGAGTCTCACAGAGAACTTAATAAAAAGATATTCGAACTATTCTTGCTTTTTATTTATTGCACGATGCTATCTCTTTCAGTCATGGCTGAGCCCGATGAATCATTGCGACCCGGAATCATCAAAGGAACGATTTTGGATGAATCCACGCAAATCCCTTTGCCTGCAGCAACCATCATGATTGATGACACACCGCTCGGCGCAGCCGCAGACATGGAAGGACAATATTTTATTGAGCGTATCCCGCCTGGAATCTACAATGTACGATTCATGATGATAGGATATGAGACTCGCGTTGTGAACAGTGTGGTTGTGAATCCGGGATTGACCACCTGGCTTACTGTTGAGTTAAAATCCACAGTGCTTGAAATGGAAGGCGTTTCGATTACGGCCGGATTTTTCCAGGAAGCCAAGGACGCGGTCATCAGCAACCGCAGCATGGATTTCGAAGAGATTCGCATGGATCCCGGCAGTGTAGGAGATATACAACGTGTGGTCCAGGCTCTGCCATCTGTGGTTTCCGGATCGGATCAGGACAATGAAATCATCGTACGCGGCGGTATGCCGGGTGAGAACCTGTTTATTATGGATCATATCGAAATCCCCAATCCCAACCATTTCGCATCTCAGGGTCTGGGCGGCGGCCCGATCAACATGATCAATACAGAATTTGTGAGACGGATCGATTTTTATGCGGGTGCTTTCCCTGCCCGGTATGGAGACAAGGCCTCCTCTGCAATGGAAATCTCGCTCAGAGAAGGCAGTCGGGACCGCATCACAGGCCATGCTTATCTCGGTATGGCAGGTGTGGGTGCCATGATCGAAGGCCCCATTAAAAATCGCGGATCATACATGTTCAGCGCCAGAAAAAGCTTTCTGGATCTTATCATTTCAAGTACGGGCCTGACTGCGGTACCCCATTATTACAGTCTTCAGGGAAAGGTTGTGGTTGATCTGAACGCAACCAATCAGTTGATCTGGAACGGGATTTTCGGGGATGATGAAATCACCATTGATGAGGATGAAGGGGGGGGATATGAACGTGGCGCAGAGAATGTGAAATCGGAAAGTTACCAGTATGCAACAGGCATTACACTCCGTTCGCTATATGGTAAAAAAGGATTCTCCCGCATCACTCTCTCCCAAGTTGCCAACAACTGGGACCAATTTGTGTGGGAGAGCGATGGTGATCCTTACTTCACCAATCAATCCACCGAGATTGAGCGTACACTCAAGGCGGACTGGACCTATCAGTTGTCCAAACGGCTGGAGTTCAGTGTGGGCGGCCATGTCAAATCCATTCCTTTTGACATCGACATCTGGGCCGATGCGGACACCATGTTTGTGTTTCAACCGGGCACGACCCAGATCCTCAGTGATTCGATTATTTATCCCGAATACAAGCGCATGGAAAAAGAAACCACATTGAAGACTGCCGGATTCCTGCAGGTAAAATGGAATCCCTGGGATCGCCTGACACTTTCAATGGGATTACGCGGGGACCATTTTAAATATACCGACAAGTTGTCACTCGATCCCAGGATTGGATTTTCATACGCGATCACAGAAAAGACAGACCTTAACTTTGCAGTGGGACAGTTTTCACAATCCCCCGCTTACGTTCAGATCACAGCGCATCCTGGAAATAATAGTTTGGATTATAAAAGCAACCGCCAGATCGCAGGCGGATTCAGCCGCCTGTTCACAGAAGACATGCGTGGCACGGTTGAAGTTTTTTATAAGGATTACTTCAATGTGCCCATCTCGAAAGCCTCACTTACACCCAATCCATTCGATGCTTCGAACGGCCATCTGGTCAATGAGGGAGAAGGATACGCCAAGGGATTTGAGTTCTTCCTTCAGAAAAAACTCACGCATCAATATCATTTCACCCTCAGTTATGCTTATTCAATTTCAAAGGGAAGGGACCCGCGCAATGGGGAGCAATTCAGCTGGGATTACGACTATCGCCAGCATTTCACCTTTATCGGCGGTGCGCATTATGATTTGCGAAATAAGGAATGGTATAAATCCATGAAGAAGCATTGGCTCTATGATTTTTTCGGGTGGCTCGTCCCGCTGGCCGATCAGGTTGAAGTTGGCGTACGCTGGCGTTATCTTGGCGGGCGTCCCTATTCAGAGCGAACCTACCATCCCGAATACCGCAGATGGGTGGTGGAGCCGTCCACGCCATTCAACGGATTGCGCTATCCCCAATATCATCGGCTCGATTTCCGTGTGGATTGGCGTCACATGTACAACAGCTGGAACATGGTGGCCTTTCTTGACATCATGAATATCTATGCTCGAGATAATATATGGATGTATTCTTATAATGCAGACGGAACCGTAGAGAATGTCTACCAGTTTCAGGTTTTCCCGGTTGGTGGAGTTTCAATAGAATTTTAGAGAGGACGAACCTGGCAGGTTTCAAAAACCTACCAGGTTTTCACTTGTTAGATCATACCCCAGCGTGAGTGAAATCATATTCTGATTTAAATCTGAGATATCCAGTCCCCGGCCATAATCCAATTCCAGATGAAGCGGCGGCATGGATTCAAACGGGATCTGAGTGTGAAATCCCAGACCGAATGTAAATCCTTCAATCGAATCACGATTTCTATCGGTCTCAAGATCAAGAACCATTCCCATGCGGACGAAAAGGAATTTGAACACCCTGCACTCAACGCCCCCGCTCAACAATTCCCAATTCTGAAAATAAATTTGATCTTCATTGAGATTGCGCTGATATTCCAAAGCCGCAAGAATATCTGTTTGGAAAAATTGGAGTTGATTTAAAAACCGGGCAGCAGCACCTATTCGAAGTAATTGCAACGGTGTTTCATACTCTGTATCCAGATGCATTTTGTATCGAATGTCTGGCCCCAGATTCGACACAGACAATCCGGCCATTAGCACCCTTGTATCTTGGGTGTGATGGATCTGAAATCCTATATCTCCTAAATAGCCAACACCATGTTTGTGTGCCAGCTTGTTCTCAATCCGCTTAAGGTTCAGCCCTGTGGACAATTCACAATTTTCTCCAAATGAAAATCGTCTCGAACAACTCACTTGATACATTCTGACAAAATGACTGGCAGATGTTCCATCCTCCTGCCCTTCCGAACTGCTGCCAAGATTGTAATAGAGAAACATCCCACCGAGCACAAAGCCGTGGAATGGATGCCCGATTGCTACTGACTCTTGATTTAAATATTGTGGACGGTTCTCCGGGATAAGCCCCTGATCCTGGGCCGGTACATGCACACCCGCCAGTTCTGTTTCATACAGAAAGGACAGTCCGGCAGGATTGGTGAGCACAGCAAGCGACCCAGATCGATACGCCACACCGGTCAATCCCATTGCAGAAGTAACCGGGTCCTGCGGTCGGATCATCAGCGGCACAACATAGGGTGGATAATGCAGTTCGGCTGTGGCTGAAATAAGGCCCATTCCCAGAAGCAAGCTCGGAAACAAAAACCGGAGTCGAATCATATTCTTTTGCTTCACCAGAGATTCATCCTGCTATTTATCAATGTGAATTACAAAACCGCCACCTGCAGCCATATCGAGAGTCAGGACATCATCGGCAGTGACAATGCGATTGCTCTTCCAGATGCGATCTGGATAATCAGCAGTTTCTTCCGGATCACTCCAGATTGTTGCATTGAACGTCCCCTTACCAAGGAAGGATAGAGGAACTTTTACAGTTCTGATGGATTCGTTGGTCATGCCACCGACAAACCACGATTTGCCTGATTTTCTGGCGATCAGGATATATTCACCAGGATACCCATCCAGAACCTTCGTGTCATCCCAGGTTGTGGGCACAAGTTTAAGAAAGTCCGTTCCAGCAGGACTCATGCGGTAGTTGTACGGTGAATCACAGCAAACCTGCAATGGACTTTCGTACACCACCATCATAGCCAGCTGCTGCGACCTCGTAGTCATGACAAATGGACCCGGATCACCTCCACCCACAACGCGGAAAGTTTCCAGCGTCTTGTTACGAAATCCACCCGGTGTATAATCCATGGGGCCGCAAAGCATGCGCGTAAAAGGCAATGTCACATTGTGCCTGGGAGTAATACGGTCGGACCACTTGTTGTATTCATTGCCAAGCACACCTTCTCTTGTCAGCAGGTTGGGGTAAGTGCGGCGGAATCCGGTTGGTTTATAAGCACCGTGAAAATCAACAGTCAGGTGATGTTTAGCCGCCAGCTTGACGAGTCTGTGATAAAAATTCACGACATATTGATCATACCGGGCCATAAAATCTACTTTAACACCGGCCACGCCCCATTGTTCATATAGGGGAAAGGCCTGTTCCATTTCCTGATCTGCGTGGAACCAGTCAAGCCAGATCAGGATTTTAACGCCGCGTTCTTCTGCATATGTAACCAGTTCGGGGATATTCACATCTTTCGCCTGCTCCAGGGTGCTCACAGCCGTATTACCAGCCGCTCCCAACGGCTGATCGGGATCAAAAGGAGCACCATACCAGGTCCAGTCCACCAACTGATATTCCCAACCCATCTCAGCGGCGAAATCAATAAAATATTTCATGGACGCATTGTCCATTTTAAAGTCACCTTCAAAATCGGGCGCGTAATTACCGCACCACCAGATATCCCAGGCTGAAATACCAGGTGTAATCCAGGATGGATCTTCAATCTCACTAGGATCGGCCAGATTCACAATCATATTGTTCTCGATCAGATCACCCGGCTTATCCCCGATCATAATTACGCGCCAGGGTGAAACGCGCGGCGCTTTTGAAATAACAGCCACATCCTGCTCGTCAAGTCTGGGAGACAGCAGTGAAACCACTGCGTTGGGCACCGAACTATGGCGAGTATAATAAATACCAGCCCAGTCTACAAGGTTGGCCTCGGTTAGAGCCACCCACACATTATCAGTTTCAAGGAGGAGTGGACACCCGATGATTTCACCAGGCTTGGCGTCCTGGAGCATCTTTTTATTATACTCTGTTTCCTGGTGCTCTCGAAAAGAGGGATAATTTCCAATCCAGGCCGTGGGATTGCCCGCAAAATGAAACTCGCTGAATTCCTGGGTAATCTTGAAGTCAGAAATTCCTGATTGTTCAGGAATGCCGTATTGAAATGCCACTCCGTCATCAAACACACGAACTGTAAATGTGATCGATCTACCCGGGGCATCAGATTCCTTGAGTTTTAAGAACAGTTCATTGCAGTGATTGATGTATTGGGACTGTGTGCCCCATACCGGTGTCCAGGTTTCCTTGATTTTCTTTGTGGATTCATCCACAATGGACAATCCCTTTGCAATGGAAGGCATGCCCTTGAAATCCAGCTGAAACGGAGAAGCAAGCAAAATCGGTTTGCCGTCGAGCTTGACTGAGTAATACAGCCGATCACCTGTCGGATGAGCTTTTGACTTTTTCTGAATCTGAACCGTAACGGCAATGCGCCCGTCGGGTGAGGTGATAATGGCAGCTTGTAAGTCATTGCTGTAGACCAGTAGTAATATAGCAGACAGACAGATCAGTATACGGATTATGATTGTTCTGGAACGCACGGTGCCTCCATGATTTAGATGTAAAACGCTTGCATCGCAATACCGTCTTCACTCAAAATGATTGTCTGCCCAGTTCAACCGGATCGGTTTTTCTCGGATCGAAGGGTCGGAATCGAACGGTGTAATTAATTTCCTGGGGATACACCCGATGCTTATTCAGAATGGAAACTGCCGTGCACCCGACCCCACTGACCTGCGGACTGATATCGACTGAGATCCCGTTAAACGACTTGAGTTGGGGCGTATAATATGCACGGCTGAGATTATCTCTATTCCATGTTTGTGCGCTGATATTGAGTGGCTCCAATCCTTGGATGAACAATCCGATCTTGTCGGAGGTAAATACAGACCATGACACATCGGTCCGATTTGCATGATCCTGCGGGATAAGATACGGCTCATATGCATCAGCCACAGGAATTTCCCACAAACCAAATTTGGCGCCAGTTTCCCGATCCGGATAGGTCTCAAAAGGCCCGCGTCCAAGCCATATCCAGTTTTCAAGTGAGGGATCAATCACAAGGGACAATCCCATCCGGGGCAGCCAATGCGGTTGATTTCCTTCGGGATTGAGGGTGTGTGTGAGTACTGCTTCTCCATTTGGATATATCATCCATTCATACACATTCTCAAAGGCAGCATCTGTTTGTCCTGTTGATGCATGTGTCTCGATCTGGATAACAACCTTATCAGAAGTCACTTCTGTCTCAAACACATCAACTGCATGATCCAGACGATCCAATCCGGCTGCGAACCAGCCATTGGCACCAAAGCTCCCGAGCCGTTCATCATAATTGGTCACACGAGATCGGCCGAACGTCCAGCCGTCCAGTTCATTGGCAAGCGGTGCCCGCCACACATCCATACGTGGGCCTGTTTTCAGTAGCTCCTGATTTTTAAAATGGAGAGAAACCAGTTGACCTGAAATCTTGCAGAATCCATACTCGAAATCCTTCCCCGTAATCGTAACGGAGGAATCCGTTTCTTCTGTTTTCAGTTTCCCGGCCATCTTTTCAGGAGAAGACTTGGGCGTTTCCATAATAGGAAGCTCGAATTGAACAAACACAATTTCATGGCCCGCATCAGCCCAATCTGTCATTTCCTTCAAGGACCAAGTCAAAGTGAGATGATAACGTGCTCCCGGAATTGGATAAATTTCTGAAAACGGAATCTGGACCACAGAAGACTGTAACGGTTCAAGCTCCAAATCCAGTTTGCCTTGCTGGATGCTTTCGCCATCCTCAATTACTTCCCAGCGTCCATCCAATTCATCTAAATTGGTGAAGTGATGCCAGTTGGTAATCTCTATTTGACCCTGGAATAAATTCACCACTCTCGCAGCAATCGGTTGCCCCGATTTCTTAAGCTGCCAGAGTTCTGGCTGAGGGGTTCGATCAGCCCAGATCAAACCGTACGTTCGGCCGCCAATGCCTGTGGAATAAAAAGTGTCCGTTGTGTCTGTGGATTCAAAATTCAGCCAGAGACGTGCATTTTTGGGCTGTGCCTTTTTCATCTCAGATGGGGACAAGGCTTCATTAAATACGGCTACTTTATCAAAGTACGATTTGGAAAGATTCCCAGTAAAATCCTGACCCTCGGTTTCAGCGTTTCGGCCCAGATTGATGGAAATGGGCGTTCGGACAATCCGGCCTGTCTGTTCTGCTTCAACACCCAGGATGTTATCAATAAACAGCTTCATGGATCGTCCATCATACACACCCATCACGTGATGCCATTGGTTCTCCCACGTTACAGGTAGTGCGGACTTGATTAAAATCCGATCTTCTGTAGTCAAATAAAACTCTATAGAGTCCGGATCACTTCGCTGTAAGCCAAACTGCCAGTTGCCTTTGGTCAAGTAAGATTCTGGTCCTCGCCACACGTTGGGCTTGATCCAAAGGGATAATGTCAGTGCATCCCCATCAAGATCAAGCGAGGGATCGCGGTACACCTCCACCCATGCGTCATGTCCGGATAATGACAACGCTTTCCCGAATTTGTCATCCATGAGTTCGAATCGACCCATGAGTGAGACTTGATTATTGAATGGACTGCTGTCCGGAGTTTCAATCCAGGTCACAAGAATACTCGGACTGACCCAGTCCCAAACAGCGCCGCCAATGGTTCTAGGATAAGCCCGAATCACTTCCCAGAACTCATCGAACATGCCGCCGCCGTTTCCGGTCACTGCCACATATTCATCCATGAACGAAGGCCGGGGATCCTCGGATTGCGCGATATCAACTTTCAACTCATAGGGTGTGGGATACCGTGGTCCGACAATATCCTCGCAATCCATGGGGCCAGGGCCTGGATAATAATCATTGTTGCCCCCATAAAGCCAGGCAGGTCTTGAAAGATCAATACGCTTGCCCTCCGCGATCAGGTCACAGATGTTCGGACCGTCTCCACTCTCATTGCCCGCGCTCCAGATAATGATGCAGGGATGATTTCTGTCCCGCAATACCATCTTCCGAGTACGATCCAGATACATTTCCCGCCATGTCGGATCTTTAGCCAGATAGGTCGTGGCGTGTGCCTCATCATTCACCTCATCCACCACATACACACCGAGCCTGTCGGCAATATCATAATACTCCCGGTTTTGGGGATAGTGGGATGTACGTACACAGTTCACATTGAACTGCTTCATGAGTGTCAGGTCTTTTTCCATGGTCTCCAAATCCATGGTGCGCCCGGTGAGAGGATGATGCACATGACTGCACACACCATTGAGTTTGACCGGGATACCATTGACTAGAAGGGCCTGATCATGCACCTCAATCTCACGAAATCCAACTTTCTGGCTGATCGTGTGCACAGTCTTTCCGGTTGGATCTTTCAGTTCAAGAATCAATGTATATAGATTTGGCTTTTCTGCAGACCATTTCAGCGGATTTTTAATTCTCTCTTCAAAATGGACAGTCTCACCGGATAATCTTCCTTCGAATTTTTGGACTGTCTCACCCGATCCATCCAGCAATTCACCGCGCAGGATAGCTTCGTTCACCGCTTGTCCGTCGAAGTCCGTTTTATGGACGAAGGCGGATTCCTCACCCTCCACCTCCACATCCACATTCAAAACCACATCTTTATAATCCACATCTAAATCAGTTTGGACATAATAATCTCGAATATGAACCTTCGGCATGGCCAGCAAATACACGGGCCGGTAAATCCCGGACAGCCGCCACATGTCCTGACATTCGAGATACGTGGCATCAGCATATCTCAGTACTTGCACGGCAATCAGATTCTCACCCGCATGGATGAAGTCCGTCACATCAAACTCGGCGGGCTCCATACCACCCTCATTGTAACCCACATACTCACCGTTAATCCACACGAACGCGGCTGTCTTCACTCCCTCGAAATAGAGAAGGATGCGCCGACCATCCCAGTCTTGTGGAACAGTAAATGACCGAACATACGACCCCACCGGATTGTAATCAAATGGCGGATGAGGTGGATTGGACGGGAAGGGTTGTGTCACATTCCGGAACTTGGCATGTCCGAATCCCTGCATCTGCCAGTTGGAGGGAACCTCAATCTCGTCCCAATGACTGACATCGAAATTGGAGGTATGAAAATTCCATGTGGCCTGTTCCGGTGTCTCGTTCCACTGGAATTTCCACGTTCCATTTAGAGAGAGCACCCACTTTGATTTTGTCCATTCATTCTGGAGAGCTTGATCCTTTTTGTCAAAAGGAGCGATGGGAACATGCGGTGCAGTTTGATTCTCTTCATAAACCGCTGTGTTGGCAATGTAATGAGAAAGTGGTTTTTGATTCACGTGTATAGATTGAGAGTAAAGCGTTGTGACAATCCACACGAATGGAAGGATTGTATATTTCATAATCCTATCCCCCGTTTTTTTGGATGAAACTCTCCACATCATGCGCGAATGCGCCCTTCCTGGCAAGCACGATCTGGGTCTCGATATAGCCAAGTGGCGTGCCCATGTCCAGCCGCTGTCCGTGGATAATTTGAGCCACAGCGCCTTCCGTTTCAGCCAGTTCGGCCTGGGCTGTAGTCAGTTGAATTTCGCCCTTTGAACGCACATTGTTTTGAATATGAGATTCGAGAACATTAAAAATCGAGGGCGTCAGGACATGCATGCCAAAAAAAGTCAGGAATGTATCTTCCGGCAATCCCTCGGTCACCAGCTCCTGACGTGCGACAGACACATCCGGCTTCTCGATGATTTTATGGATCTCGTACAGCGGGGGATCGTCCTGAATGCGTTTACCCGCGATCGTACCGAACAGATAGAGCTGCTCAATATGAGTCTGATTCACAGCATAAACGGATTTATTGACCTGTTCAAATCCCAAAATCGCCTGTTGGATACATGAAGATTCACCCTCTGGGATATAGACATGATCGCCCAAAAGCAGAAGAAATGGATCATCACCCACCCACTCTTTGGCACAATAAACAGCATGTCCGTATCCTTCCTGCACAGTCTGCTCCACATAGGTGATGGATAGTTTAAGCCGATCCAGCAGGTCGGACTGTTTTAGGCCCCAGGGTTTGTTGGTAAAGGAGGAGTTCTCTGCCTCCTGTAATCCGGTGAAATGCTTCTCAAATTGTCCGGATTCTCCGGGCTGAATTACGATGCAGATCTCCTCAATCCCCGCCTGAAGCGCCTGCTCTGCAATGATTTGGATTGTGGGCTTTGTAACCCCATCGAGATCCACCAGAGGGAAAAGTTCTTTTTGTACAGCGTTTGTGGCCGGGTACTGACGCGTGCCTCGTCCAGCCGCAGTAATGACTGCTTTTTTAATCATGAAAATGGACCTATAATTCAGCTAATGAAAAGATAATATTGCCTTCATCAATCGCCTATCACTTTTAACTTTTAGCTTTTGCCTTTTTATTATTTCGAAAACGGATTCTCCTTCGGATACAGCATACCCGCAGGCTGATTAAAGGCGATGTCTTCCACGCCCAACATCTTCACCGCTTCAAATAGATATTTGCCGGAATACCTGAACGCGACAGCCGTATGATGGGGATAGCGTTTTTCAATCAATACATGACGATAGAAACGTCCCATCTCCTTAACTGCGAAAATGCCGATCCCACCGAAAGATTTGGGATTAATATTCAACACTTCCCCGTCCGCAACATAAGAACGTAGAATCGTATCCGCAGTTGACTGCAGTCGGAAAATAGTAATTTCACCAGAGCGGATCTGGCCTTCAAGCGTGCCTCGTGTAATATTTGGATCCTGATCTGGTTCCATCAATCGATGCATAATAAGCTGATATTTCATAGCATGATTCGCCATGCAAGAAGCCGGGGTGTTTCCACAGTGAAATCCCATG
The DNA here is from genome assembly GCA_013202295.1 of Candidatus Zhuqueibacterota bacterium. Taxonomy (GTDB): domain Bacteria; phylum Zhuqueibacterota; class QNDG01; order QNDG01; family JABMRT01; genus JABMRT01. Next base: position 24,460 of record JABMRT010000050.1, on the reverse strand, counting down.
AACAGATCATTGAATTTATAATTGCCAACTTGTCCCTTAGCCTCTTTGATCATATCATAAGGTACTGTGTTGTTGATGTCAAGCAGCGTGGGAGGTAACTCGGAAGCGCAGGCGCACATATATTCGCTGAGCGTGCCGTAAATATCCACTTCACAGGAGACTGGAATTCCGCGGCTTGCCAAGCGAGAATTTACATAGCAAGGCACAAACGTAAAATATTTCTCAAAGGCAGGCCAGCATTTGTTGGCGAAAATACCATATTCGGAGGCACCCAGGTTCTTCTCCATAAAATCCACCAACGCCACTTCGTACTGGGCAAGTTTATTCAGAATATCGGGATATTGATTGCCAGCGCCCAATTCCTTAGCCATATCCTGCGCCACGGATTCAATGCGTTTGTCTCCGGCAGCGGATTGATAAATATCATAAAGGTCCAGCTCACTGTTTTCCATGATTTCGACGCCAATATCATACAGAGGTTTAATGGGGGCGTTGCAGGCCAGAAAATCCTGAGGCCGTGGACCAAAAGAAAATATTTTTAATTTTTTCAAACCCAGCATAATTCGGGCAATGTTTTGAAAATCACCGATCATTTTAGCCACTTCTTCGGGAATACCCACCGGATATTCAGGAATGTAAGGGCGTAATTTTCTCAGGCCCGTATTGTAAGAAGCATTCAACATACCGCAATAAGCGTCGCCCCGGCCATTGATCATGTCTTTTCCGGATTCTTCGGCTGCTGCTGAGTACATGACCGGACCGTCAAATTTTTGCGCCAAAATGGTTGTTGGGCCTTCAGGACCGAAATTGCCTAAATAAATTACCAATGCGTTCACACCCTGGCTCTGAATTTCTTGCAGCGCTTTCAGTGCATCATTTTCATTCTCAATCGTGACCTTAATTTCGACAATCGGTATTTCTTGGGATTGACATGCTTCAACCACTTTCCCCCGTCTTTTTTGGGAAAGTTCAATGGGAAAACAATCGCGGCTGACTGCTACAATGCCAAGCTTCACTTTTGGAATGTTCTGCATAATGTATCCTTTCTAAATAATATATTATTATTTTGAACTCAATTATCGAATGAATATTGATAAAATCTTTTTCTGTCATTTTAATCTGCCATCTTTTTGGCGGAGAGAAATCTTAAATAGTCAATAATATACTACTACCTTTGACGATGGAATCTCTCTCCATCAGCCGATGGATCGAAATAACATATTAAAATCCGATCACCGCTTTCACAACACCATCCCAATACCCGGCGGTCATATCGAACGCTTTTTGCACATCTTCTATGAGGAACGAATGTGTTACCAGAGGTCCTATTTCATCCACATGATTGGCACAAAAATGAACGGCTTCTTCTATACATTCATTTTGACGTCTGACATTGTGAATAGTAATCTCCTTACGCCGATGCAAATGCAAGTCCCACAGAATATCATCCACTTCGGGAATGCCCACAATCACCAGATGGCCTCCTGGTTTTAGTAACTTGGCAGCATGATTCAACGCTTCGGACTGACCGCAGCATTCAAAAACTGCATCCAATTCAAATTCTGTATTTTGGACAATTTCCGATTTATCTGGATTCACAGTCCAATAGGCTCCCAAATTTTGAGCCACCTGCAACCGTGCATCAATTTTATCTGTGACATAAGATCTCACATCTTTTCGCTCTTGCGCAGCCAATAAAACACTGAGTCCGATTGGCCCGGCACCCAATATCCCGATAGACCGAACATCCAATCCCTTTAAAAATTGCCAGGCATAAAGCGCAATCGACATGGGTTCTACAAACACTGCTTCTTTTAGGGGCAGTTCCTCTGGCAATGGAAAACAGCTTGATTCAGGCATGATCAGAAATTCAGCCATAGCACCGCTGAGCTGACCAGGACAACCGAGAAATTTAAGATGGCGGCATGTATTTGACCGTCCAATTCGACACTGATCGCACACCCCGCAAGAAACCGCCGGCTCAACAGCCACACGATCGCCGATTTTTACGAAGGTCACATCCTTCCCAATTTCTCGGATGGTGCCAACACATTCATGTCCCATGACAAATGGAAATTCGACCAACTGATCCCCGATCCTGCCAGTTCTGAAATAATGCAGATCCGATCCACAAATGCCCGCATAATCGATTCGGATTAGAACATCGGCAGGCTTTGTGAGTCTTGGATTCTCAATATCCATCACTCGCATCATGCTTGGGGCTGTCAGGATTGCTGTTTTCAATATTGAGATGCGTTCCTATTTTTGTCCGTAATAAGCATTTTTGCCATGTTTGCGATGATAATGTTTATCAATCAATGCCTGTTTTAAAGGTGCCGCCTGTGGATTGATTTTTTCTGTAAAACAGGCCATCCTGGCAAGCTCCTCTAAAACCACTGCATTATAGACAGACTTGGCTGCTGTCTTTCCCCAGGTAAACGGGCCGTGCCCGGCCACCAAAACCATTTCCACTTCCGAGGGATTCAAATCCTGAAATATGCTGATTATCTGATGGCCTGTTTCTTCTTCATAATCTTTTTTAATAGCTTCGTCTGTCATGAATGCGGTACAGGGAATCTCTCCGGCCAAATGATCCGCATGGGTCGTGCCGTAAATCGGAATGGCTCGCGCTGCTTGCGCCCAGGCCGTGGCATAGGTGGAATGTGTATGTGTCACACCGCCGATGCTATCAAAGTGGCGATACAGAACTATGTGTGTTTTGGTGTCGGAGGAGGGATTCAATTTCCCTTCAACGATCTTGTTTTCAAGATCCACTACAACCATTTCATCCGCTTTCAACACATCATAGGGCACACCACTGGGCTTAATTGCAAACACGGCACGATCTTTATCCAAAGCGCTCACATTGCCAAAGGTGTAAATCACTACCCCTCTTTTGGGAAGCTCCATATTTGCTTCCCAGGCCTGCTCTTTCAAACTTTGATAAATGCTCATGACAATGTCTCTTTTTCTATGAATTCACCCAACTTTGAATATTTGGCATATAATGTTTTATACTTTTTCGCATTCTCAGGATTGGGATGATATTCATGTTCAAATCCACTGGACATGGCTTCTTGAGCCGCTTCAACAGTTGGATAAATTTTAGCTGCAGTCGCAGCGAACATGGCTGCACCCAAAGCGCATGCCTGTTCCGAACGGGTCACTAAAATGGGTCGATTTAAAACATCAGCCAGCACCTGCATCACAAAGGGGGATTTTTTGGGAATGCCTCCCAAAGCAATCACGCCTTCGATGGGCACACCTTCATCACAAAAACGATCAACGATTTTTTTAGCGCCGAATGCTGTTGCCTCCACAAGCGCGCGAAATATTTTCGGGGCGTCTGAACCAAGATTCAATCCGATGAGTGCACCTTTCAAAAGCTGATTCGCATCCGGTGTTCGCCGACCATTCATCCAGTCCAGAGCCACAATGCCGGACTCATCAATGGGGATTTTTTCCGCAGCATCGGTCAGTTCGGGAATGAGGCGCTCAGATGTTTCTGCGATAAGTTTTTCCTTGGTGGCTGAATCTAGTAATGCACTTGATCCCACGACTTGCTCGACTGGGAACAGCAATACCTGTTTGAACCATGCGTAAATATCACCAAATGCAGATTGTCCTGCTTCCATACCCAGCATGCCCGGCACGACCGAACCATCCACCTGACCGCAAATGCCGCGTATAAACTTATCGCCAAATTCATCCATAGGTGCTATCAATACATCGCAAGTGGATGTGCCGACAATTTTTGTGAGATAGAATGATTTGGCACCACCACCAACCGCACCCATATGCGCATCAAACGCGCCGACGCTGACCACAACATCTTCACTCAGTCCCAAACGGCTGGCCCATTCCTTTGTTAAAGATCCTGCGCTCACATCGCTGGTTTCTGTGTCATCATAGAGCCGCGTTCTCAGACCGCTAAGAACCGGATCCAGTTTTACCAGAAATTCTTCCGCTGGCAATCCTTCCCAGGATTCATGCCACATGGCCTTGTGCCCTGCCGAGCATCGGCCCCGTTTAACAGCCTTGACATCCTGCACGCCTGTCAGCAACGCGGGAATCCAATCGCAATGTTCCACCCACGAATAAGCGGCGTCTCGGACTTTTTCATCCTCACGAAGCACATGAAGAACTTTTGCCCAGAACCATTCGGAGGAATAGATGCCGCCTTCATATTGCGTATAATCGATACCGCCCCAATTCCGGGCCAGTGCATTGATTTCAGAGGCTTCTTTGACTGCAGTATGATCTTTCCAAAGCACGAACATCGCATTAGGATTGTTCTGAAATTCGGACGTCAAGGAGAGAGGCGCGCCGGTTTCATCCACAGCCACGGGTGTCGAACCAGTTGTATCCACAGCAATGGCCTTGATTTTTTGCGCAATGCCGTCAGGCGCCTGGTGTATGGCTTCTTTTATTGTGTGTTCCAGTCCCTCGATATAATCCAGCGGGTGCTGTCGAAATTGATTTTTTGCAGGATCACAATATTTGCCCGCTTTCCAGCGGGGATACTCAAAAACAACACTGGTGATTTCTTCACCAGTCATCGCATTGATTAGAACAGACCGTACGGAATCAGTTCCATAATCCAGCCCAATCACATAAAATTCTTCAGGCATAATGCTTCCTTTCTATTCCAAAGTGCAATCTATGGCTGTATCAATAGTCTTGGGGATGTTTTTGCGAGAATCTTTCTTCGAAGCAATCCCCTAAATTTTTAACCTACGTTGGAAGATTACCATATCGTGGAGTTTATCCCGTGCTTCATCACGGGGCTCCTCGCAATAATATAAAATAGTCTTTTAATACAGCTCCAGATAAAAAGATTATTTCTTTTCTACAACAAACCGATGCACGGTTGTATGCTGATAGGTCTCCCCGGGATTTAAAATGCAGGAAGGGAAATCCGGTTGATTGGGCGAATCAGGGAAAAACTGAGTCTCCAGACAGAGTGCGCCATGTTTGACAAATGGCCCCGCAAGAAAATTACCACTATAAAACTGAATGCCCGGTTTGGTCGTAAAAACCTCCATCACCCGTCCGCTGTCAGGATCTTTCAACACGGCAGCTGGCGCGAGTGCCTCATCCGAAGAATCAATGACAAAGCAATGATCAAAGCCGCCCTCGACGTTAGCCAGATCTTTCTCAATAATCTTTGGCGTAGTAAAATCCAATGGTGTGCCTTGGACTTCTGCCATCTCGCCTGTGGGAATCGCAGTATCGTCCATTGGAAGATACCGGGAGGCAAAAAGTTTGAGAAGATGATTTTTTATTGATCCCGTACCGGACAGATTCCAATACGCGTGGTTGGTCAGATTGACAGGCGTGGCCTGATCGGTCGTAGCTTCATAATCGATGCGTAATTCATTCTCATCGGTCAAACGATATATCACTTTGATCTTTAAATTACCTGGATACTCCGCATCACCATCTTCGCTCAAGTAATTAAGTATCACTCCTGTTGAGCCGGATTCTTCAAAAGATTTGGCCTTCCAGACTTTTTTATAATAGCCGGCCGGGCCGCCGTGGAGATGGTTTGGTTCATTATTTATCGGGAGGGTGTACGTCTTGCCATTCAGGATAAACTTGCCTTTCGCAATCCGGTTGGCAAATCGCCCTACTGTGGCACCAATGAAGAAAGAATCATTTTCATAACTCTCAAGATCTGGGTATCCCAAACAGAGATTGTCTATCATGCCATTTTTATCCGGCATGTTCATTTCTGTTAAAATGCCGCCATAATTGATCACCTCAGCGGAAATTCCATTGATGTTGGTTAAAATAAAGCGGTTGATAGATTTACCTGAATCTGTCTTGCCCCAGGGAAGTGTTTGAACTGGCATAGAAACTCCTAATAAATTTTAATTGGATAGAATTTTATATAGAACATTGGATAAATCACTTTCATCGTACACGCACCTCAATTCCCGGCTCATCCTTCAGCAATTCGATTAATTCATTTGTATCAGTATCCCCACGATGATAGGGATAGAGTATCCTGGGCTGAAATGCTTTGGCCGCATCCGCCACCATTCCAGGCGTCATGGTATAAGGCACATTCATTGGGAGAAATGCCACATCAATATTCTTCAGCGCCTTCATCTCAGGCGTGTTTTCCGTGTCTCCCGCCACATAGATCCGCTTGTCTCCAAAGGTCAGCACATACCCGTTGCCATTATTTTTTGGATGGAAGGGCTCTCCGCTGTCCCGCTTGTGTTCGATATTATAAGCGGGCACTGCCTCAATGAGGATGCCAAGTACCTTTTGTTTGTCGCCGTTTTTCATCACACTCCCGAATTCGGCCCGGTCAAAGCAAATTTGTGTAAGCAGGATTTGTGTGTCTTCTTTCTTGATCTTTTCAATGGCACCCGTATCCAGGTGATCGCCATGCTCATGTGTAATCAGGATGAGGTCCGCCTTGGGCATCTGCGTATAATCCGCCACACGAGAGAAAGGATCCACATGGATCACCTTCTCGTTGAACTCAAATAGTACCGAGCCATGCCCTACCAAAGTGATTTTCAGAGGCCCTGCTTTGGTTTCCAACACATCAAAAGTGGATGTTTCTGCCAACACCAGACAAAACATAAAAAGAAAAATCCATATTAAGATAAGGCGCAATTTCATCGCATCGTCTCCTCTTTCTTGGATATATAGAATAACTAAACAATATCCGAAAGTTTTATGCTTTGATCAACCAAAATTTTATTAAAGGATTTTCACCTTGACAATTCCGTAAAATATTCACAGTATGAAGCATACATTATATTGATGGAGGGAACCATGCACAACAATCGCCTTTACTGTCTAATGATAACGTTTTTAATCTTACTTCTGAGTGTCTCAGGTTTTCAATGTCAAAAACAGGATAACATGGCCTGGTGGCGCGAAGCACGGTTCGGCCTGTTCATCCATTGGGGATTATACGCGATTCCTGCCGGTGAGTGGGATGGCGTCACGAGCTATGCGGAATGGATTCGCACCAATGCGCAAATCCCGGTGGACGAATATGACAAGTTTGTAGATCAATTCAATCCGGTGAATTACGATGCCGAAGCCTGGGTGCGCATGGCCAAAGACGCAGGCATGAAATATATCACGATCACATCCAAGCATCATGATGGATTCTGTCTTTTTGATTCGGAGTATACAGATTATGATGTCATGTCCACACCTTTCAAGCGGGACATCCTGAAAGAACTGGCGGATGCGTGTCATAAAGCGGGGATCAAAATCTGCTGGTATCATTCCATCATGGACTGGCATCATCCCGATTATCTGCCTAGACGAAGCTGGGAAACAAACCGTTCATCCGAAGACGCTGATCTGGAGCGATACATTGCGCACATGAAAAACCAGCTGGAAGAGCTGGTCACCAACTATGGCGACATCGGTGTGCTCTGGTTTGACGGCGAATGGGAGGAAACCTGGACGCCTGAACTCGGCTGGGATCTATATCATTATTTGAAGAAAATGGATCCAGATCTGATCATCAACAATCGCGTCGGCAAAGGCCGGTCTGGTATGGCGGGATTGACCAAAGAAGGGGAATATGCAGGCGACTTCGGCACGCCTGAGCAGGAGATTCCGGCGACTGGATTGCCGAATCTGGATTGGGAAACCTGCATGACCATGAATGATCACTGGGGCTGGAACAAGATTGACAAGAACTGGAAATCCACAGAGGACCTGCTTCGGAAGCTGGCCGACATCGCATCCAAGGGCGGGAATTTTCTTTTGAATGTCGGGCCCAAACCGGATGGCACTTTTCCGCAGGAATCCATTGACCGGCTGGCCGCCATCGGAGATTGGATGGATGTGAATGGGGAATCCATTTATGGCACAAAGGCAAGCCCGTTCAAATATCTGGAATGGGGACGCTGTACCCAGAAATCTGTTTGGAGCGGAACACGGCTTTATTTGCACGTGTTCAACTGGCCGATGGATGGAAAACTCGTAATTCCTGGTATCTACAATAAAGCGGACAATGCGCATCTGCTGGGCGATCCTGAAACTGCGCTTGATGTAACCCGACAGGAGGATGCCCTGATCATTTCTATGCCGGACGCTGCATTGGATCCCATCAATACAGTTGTGGTACTGGATGTCAAGGGCAAACCCGATATCGGAAACAGGCCGGACATTCATGCCGAGCAAAATCTTTTTATGGACGAACTGACCGTGGAAATCAAATCCGATCGTGAGGATATTCAGATCCGTTATACCACGGATGGAATGCCAGTAACAGCGAAATCACCTGTTTATACCGCACCGATCACGCTCACCTCAAGTGTAAAAGTAAAGGCGCGCTGTTTTCGTGATGAAAAGCCGGTGAGCGGAACCGCAGAAAGCTTCTTTGAAAAAGTAGCGCCATTGAAATCCATCCAAGCCAGGAAGGTGAATCCGGGGATTCGATATAAATATTATCACGGTAACTGGGATGCGCTTCCGAATTTTAACAAATTAAAATCCGAAAAATCGGGCGTGACTAAATCCATCACTGTTTCAATCAGGGAACAGGTCGATTATTATGGCATCGTATTTGAGGGATTCATACGCGTACCCACGACCGGTATGTATCGCTTCTACACCGAATCGGATGACGGCAGCTGCCTTTTGATCGACGGAAGGCACATCGTCGAAAATGACGGCATACACGGCATGGAAGAACAGGGCGGTCTTATTCCTCTGGAAGCGGGATTTCATAATATCCGAGTAGAATTCTTTGAACGCAATGGCGGTGATGATCTGATTGTTTCGCTCAAAGGGCCGGACATGCCAAAACAGACACTCACAAAAGACATGCTTTTTCACTGAGAAGGAGGATCACATGCCTCTCATTAAACTTGAAACCTCTGCTGAGTTAACGGAGGAAAAGAAAGCGGAACTGCTTCCGATTTTGTCCAGAACCATTTCGGAAGAAATCGGCAAGCCCGAAACCTATGTCATGGTCACCCTGTCGCAATGCGGGATAATGATGTCCGGCACAGAACAACCGGCTGCTTTTGCAGACGTGCGCAGTATTGGCGGCCTCACGCACGATGTCAACAAAGCCATCTCCGACCGGATCTGTACTCTTTTAAAGGACAAACTCGGCATTCCGCCAGATCGCGTTTATCTGAATTTTACAGACATTGCACGCTCTCACTGGGGATGGAACAGGAGTACATTCGGGTAAGTACAACTGTTACGTTTAAAAATAAGATTGGGATCGGTAAATGAAGCGAATAACAATACTATCTCTTGTTACGGTATTATTGATAACATACTCTGGATTTTCCCAAGGATTTCTCAGGCGGGACAATCAGAATATTGTGGATGGCGCAGGACAAAATATTGTCCTGCGCAGCATGGGTCTGGGCGGATGGATGCTTCAGGAAGGCTATATGATGCAGACGGGTTCGTTCGCGTCAACCCAGCATGAACTCAAAGACAAGATCCAGGATTTGATTGGCCCCTTGAAAATGCAAGATTTTTACGATGCCTGGCTCGAAAATCATATTGACGAAATTGATATTGATTCTCTATCCGCCTGGGGATTCAACAGCGTGCGTCTGCCCATGCATTACAACCTCTTTACACTTCCAATTGAGCAGGAACCGGTTGAAGGAGAGAACACGTGGCTGGACACAGGATTCGAGCTGACTGATGATCTGTTGTCGTGGTGTGAAGACAATCAGATATACTTGATCCTGGATCTGCATGGTGCGCCCGGAGGTCAGGGGTATGAAGCGGCTATATCGGATTATGACAGTTCGAAACCCTCGCTGTGGGAAAGCTCCCAGAACCGTGCAAAGACCGTGGCATTATGGCGGAAACTGGCCGAGCGATATTCGGATGAGCCCTGGATCGGTGGGTATGATTTGATCAATGAGACAAACTGGAATATGTCAGGAAACACACCTCTTAAACAACTCTATCTCGACATTACAGATGCGATACGAGAAGTGGACACAAACCACATGATCATTATCGAAGGCAACTGGTTCGCGAATGACTTTACCGGCCTGACCCCGCCCTGGGATGACAACATGATTTACAGCTTCCATAAATACTGGAGCCATAACGATCAGGCCTCCATTCAGTGGATGTTGAACATTCGGAGCCAGCACAACATTCCAATCTGGTGCGGTGAATCAGGAGAAAACTCGAATTACTGGTTCACACAAGCAATCCGGCTGTTCGAGGACAACAACATCGGCTGGGCCTGGTGGCCAATGAAAAAAGTGGAATCTATTTCAGGGCCGTTGTCTATTATCAAACCTGAGGATTATCAAATCCTGCTGGACTATTGGGAGGGCAACGCATCCAGACCCACAGCCCAGTTCGCAGAAACAGCTCTGATGGATCTGGCTGAGAATGCCAAAATGGAAAATTGCGAATTTAATAAAGATGTTATCGATGCCATGTTCCGTCAGGTCAGGACGGATACCACCATCCCGTTCAAGGCCCATCAAATCCCTGGAACCATTGATGCTGTTGATTTCGATTTGGGACGGCACAACCGCGCATACCGCGACAGCGATATTGCCGATTATCATGTTTCAACAAATAATTATACTGCATGGAACAACGGCTGGGTTTACCGAAATGACGGAGTGGATATCGAGGTATGCGATGATAGTCAGGGCCCTAATTTTAATGTCGGCTGGATCGAAGACAATGAATGGTTGCAATATTCAGTGCATGCGAATTGGGAGGATAGCCTTAAGGTTTCTGTTCGTGTGGCCAGCTTAAATGGTGGGGGCCAATTCGAAATCCAGTTGGATAACGAACCATTTACAGGCCAGATAAATATCCCTCAGACAGGGGGATGGTCGAACTGGTCCACGATTGAAGCGGGGCATGTCACGATTCCAGAAGGAAAGCATTCAATCAGACTTCAATTCATTGAAGGCGGATTCAACATCAATCAAATCATATTTGACAGGGTTGGATCCGGCTCATCAGATGTAGGATTTCAAATCAAGCAGAATCACCCGAATCCATTTATCGGTGAGACAACCATTCCCTTCACGTTGGACGATCCAGCGCAAGTTCAGCTTTCCATTTATAATATCAGTGGACAGGTCATTCATTCAACACAAAAGGAATGGTTCGGAGATGGAGATCAAACTCTGGCCTGGAACGGTCAAACGAAAAACGGTTCAGATGCTGCAACAGGCATCTATCTATATCGCATGAAAATTGGAAATCAAACCACTGTGAAGCGTATGCTTCTGATTCGCTAATCCACACAATAGAAAGGACATGATAATGGATCATGTAAAATCTTTGTTTGTTTTAATTCTTATTGGATTTTTTCTCATCTCATGTTCTGCCCAGATGGACATCCCGCCGAAAACCCATCCCGATGTCAGTGGTTGGCAGGATCTGTTCGCACCCGATCTATTAAATACCATCAAGCCAGACAACGTATGGACCTTTGAGGATGGTATTCTGACGGCCAGCGAGGATCAGAACATTTGGAGTGGGAAGGTTTATGATAATTTCATTCTGGATCTCGAATTCAAGACAGCTGAAGGCACAAACAGCGGTGCAATTGTTTATTGCAGTGATACTGAGAACTGGATTCCGAATTCCGTGGAAGTGCAAATCGCGGATGACTATGCAGAGCAGTGGGCCAACTCAGATAAGACATGGCAATGTGCCGCAATTTTTGGACATTTGGGCGCATCCAAAAGCGTGGTTAAACAGCCAGGTGAGTGGAACCGCTACACCATCACCTGTAAGGACAAAGACATCTGGATCATGCTCAATGGAAAATCTGTCACACACATGGATATGAGCCTCTGGACATCCGGCACAAAGAATCCGGATGGAACGGACATTCCATCTTGGCTCTCAACACCGTTTGCAAAGCTGCCCACCAAGGGTCACGTCGGATTTCAGGGCAAGCACGCCGGTGCGCCGATTTTCTTCAGAAATATTAAAATTTGGGAATTGGAATAAATGTTTCGAACAGGGTGGGTAATGGCCCACCCTATGAATCGATCTTGACATTTAAAACAAATGAAATTATATTACTCTCATTCACACCACCGAAGTAAATTCTCTCATTAATAAACCTCTGGATACAATGGACCAAACTGAACTAATTGAAATTTCTAAGAAACTTTGGAAATTAATAGAAAAAAATAATTGCATTGTATGGATTGGTTCAGGATTGTCGGTAATTGCAGGATACCCAAACTGGAAGAGCACAATTAATCAGTTATGTAATAGATGTTGTTTGGAAGAACTTGATCAATCAAAAAATTATACTGCAAAATCGCTAATGCATATCGCTGATAAGTGTAAATTAAAAAACCCAGATGAATATTCACGAGTTTTAAGTGATTTATTTGGACATCGCACTGTCAGAGACCGACGTGCTTATCACTTATTATTAAGATTACCATTTAAGGGGTATATAACTACAAATTTTGATCATCTCCTAATGAAGGCTGCTGATCTCCTGGAGGATAGGGGAAAGAACATCTATAAATATCCTCACTTAGATTTAAGCTCAATTAACACATCTGATAAATCAATTTATTATATACATGGTCTAGCTAGAGAAGAAAATCCATCTTTAAAGAATAATCTCGTTTTATCTAATTCTGAATTCTATAAGGCATATTCAGATCCGGGAGTAGTAAGTAGTTTTTTAAAATCTGTTTTACAAATGTACAATATACTATTTATTGGTTGTCAGCTAGAGGAAGATGAGATTAAAAGGGTTTTACATAATGTTAATGATATACAACTTCAAATAACCGAAGAAGACCCAAGGTGGAATAAACCACAAAAAAGCATGCTTTTAGCAACTGAAAGCCGAACCAGTATTAACAATTGTGAAGACGAAATTACAACGATCAATGAAACCGAAAAAAATCGCATAAAATATTTTAATGAATTAAGTATTGATGTTATAAAATATATACCAAGGGATGAAAACTTACATGAGGAAATAGAATATATACTAGAGAAAATTTGTGATTTTGCTGAAGCATTTAAAAGGGCACCAATAAGGATAAGCCCCCGAGAGGATATTTGAAAAATGCCTGAAAAGTTTTTTAATCAAATATCGAAATTAGATGATTTAATTTCAAAACAGCCCAATATCAAATCGTTAACTGAATTTCTGAATCTTACAAGAAACTCGATACTTGCTGAATATGCATATAAAAATCTTGACTCAAAAGAATGGCTGATAGCGCTAAAAGAAAAAAATGTTTTCTCAAAACCTCCCAATCCCGAAAAAAAAGGTGACTTTATTCAATATCCCAATTGGCCTGAAATGGATTATTTAACAAGGATGGTATTAAAAGACGAAATTTTAGTATGTGATACAATTCTCGACATACAAGAAACTGATAATTTTACTGTTCATTATGACATACTCGATATAGCAGAAAAACTAAATCCTGAACTTGCTGCAAAGATAATGGTCAAGGAACTTGATTATTTAAAAAACCAGGAAAAGATACATATACTTTATTCACACAGAATCGGTCATATTTTGAGTAAATTGGCAAAAGGGAATAAGATACAGGCAGCCTTAAAACTTGCCAAAATTGTATTAGATATTAAACCTGATCCAAGATTCGAAATGGAAGTTCAAGATAGCTTTCTATCCCCATCCCCGCAACTTCAAATAAAAATGGATACACATGATTATAGCAATATATTAAAAAAACACATGCCTGATTTGGTCGAAGCTGGAGAAATGGATACATTTTTCCTTCTTATTGACCTATTGTACAAAGCCATAAAATATTCCATGGTCAATAAATCAGAAAAAGAAGGGCCAGCTGATTATTCATATATATGGCGACCAGCAATAGAAGATCATGAAGAAAATACACCCATGGACCTTCAGGAAATTCTAGTCGAGTCTGTTCGTGATGCGGCAATAAGACTAATGCCTAAATATGGTTTAAAAATACTCAGATATCTTGAGGCGCAAGATCGACAATATGTGATATTCAAACGTATAGCGATGCACCTTCGACGCAAATGGTCCAATCTCGATAAACAGAATACTGAGAATCTAATAATAGATAAAGAGATATGTGAAGATAATCATTTTAAATATGAATTATATCATTTGCTTGAAGACCGCTTTGAACAATTCAGTGAAAAGACCAAAGATGAGTACTTAAAACTTGTGAATTCTGGATTTGGAGCAATCAAGACAATTGAATGGCTTCAAACAGAACATAAAAAGAAATTTTCTAAATCTGAAAAAGAAGATAGAATCAGAAGATGGAAATATGAAAAGCTAATACCGATACAGAAGTATCTATCTGATGATTGGAACAGTACATACATTAAATACAAAGAAGAATTTGGTTCATCGGAAAATCCAGATCTGTCATATACTCATGGTGTGTCATGGGTAGGGCCAACAAGCCCAAAAGAATATGAGGACATTTCTAACAAATCTATTGAAGAGCTAACACAATATCTCATATTATGGCAGCCAAGTAATGAAAGAATGGCACCCTCTCGAGAGGGTTTGGCTCGACAAATTGAATTAATGGTAAAAGACAACCCTCAAAAGTTCACTGAAAAATTATCCTTGTTCCATGATACAAAAATTGATCCTGTATACATTCGTGATATTATCAGTGGTTTTAGAGAAGCTATCAAAGATAAGAAACAAATAGAATGGGAACAGGTTATAGAATTTTTACAATGGGTCATGGCGCAACCCAGGGAAGTATCTGAATATAAAAGTGAGTATAATGATCCCGGATTTGTATTCGCAAGAAGACGGACGGCTGATCTACTTGAACACGGTTTTTCAAGTGAGCCTACTGAAATACCAGAAAAATTTCGTTCAAAAATATGGGAAATAATTAGGTTGTTGACTGATGATCCAGATCCAACGATTGAGGAAGACCGTCCAAGTAACGATTATTCATCAATGTCAATAAACACTGTAAGCGGACAAGCAATGCATGCTACAATACGCTATGGTTTATGGGTAAGACGCAAACAAGAAAATCAAGTTAACTTTAAAAAGCTAGTAGAGGAAGGTTTCGTTCATATACCTGAATTGAGAGATTTACTCAACTTGAAATTAGATAGAAAAAAAGAGCCAAGATTAACGATACGCTCCGTTTATGGTAAATGGTTCCCATGGCTTGTTCTATTGGATCAAAAATGGGCAGAAAAACATGTAAATGTAATATTCCCACAAGATCATGAATATGAAAATTATTTTTTTTCTGCTTGGTATTCATATATAACATTTACTAGAGCTTTTGATAATGTATTCCCAATTCTTAAACATGTCTACGATTATGCTATTCATAAAATTCAGGAGATGGATGATGATAACCAAATGTATAAACCAAGCGAATCACTTGTCGAACATCTAGTTGTTTACTCATTGCGGGGATTAATTGAATTTAAAGAGGGTAGCTTACTTGATAAATTTTTCAATCTTTCACCGGCCAAGATAAAATTACATATTTTCGATTATAGTGGTTTATTGCTTTTAAATTCTGAAGGTACAATTCCTGATGATATGAAAGTAAAATTTATTGAACTGTGGGATTGGTTAGAGAAGAAATACGATTTTAATAAATTGTCTGAAGAAGATAAAGACTCGCTCAAATGGTTTGGAATTTGGGTGGCTTCGGATATCCTTGAAATAAATTGGGTAATCGAAAAATTACTTAATGTCCTTCAGGCTGGTGTCAAAGTAGAGCATGATAAAGACGTTGTTGAATATTTATCTAAAGTATTCAGTGATTTTCCATTTCAAACGCTTGAATGTTTAAATTTAATGATTATTAACCACAAAGAAAGATATCAAGTTTTTTGGAAAGATGATGCAAGGAAGATTTTATCAGATGCACTTATAAACGATAATTTTAAAGTTAGAGAGAAAGCCGAAGAAGTAGTAAATCAATTCGGTGCTCTTGGGTATTTCGATTTTGGTGATTTGTTGAAATAAAGTTGTAGTCCATCATGTAGATGGACTACAATATAGAATATCAAAATACCTACTTCAACAACACCTCAATCAATGGTTCAACAGGCTCACCCGTTTCTCTGTTACGAATCCCGAAATCACCTTTATAATCCCAGGTTGCCCAACCAATATCATTTTTCTCGAGCATGGTTCTCATGTCAGTGTACCACTGCATCCGATCTTTTTCAGGCACAGTTGGAAGGCATCCCCACTCGCCACAATATAAAGGAAGTCCCAGCTCTTCACGCTTTTTTAAGGGTTTTTCTAACATTGCCTCAAGTGTATCGGCGTTGAAGACACCGTTATTATTGCGAGTTGTCTCCTGAACATTCTCAGGAAATCCATCCAGATCTTTCTCTTCCACAATCAGGCCCGGATACTTTACCGGTCCTGTATATTCACCGCCATTTCGCCACCAGCTTGCCTGATGATGCGTAAACGTCATGGGTGTATAAAAGTGAAAACTTAAAAGGATATTAGGATCATTTTCAGGCACCTTCAGCACATCAAAGGTATCCACAATCTGCCAGCGGTTGGATCCGATCACGATCACACGTTCCGGTTCCTGCTCGCGAACCACTGAGAATGCCCTTGCTACAAGTTGGTTCCAGTCATCGGGATCTTCGGCCACAGCTTCATTCATCAGTTCGTAAGCCACCAAATGTGCGGGGCGATCCTTGAGTTCGGTTGAAAGTTCACGCCACAACTGGACAAAATGATCTTGAGCCGCAGGATCGGTCCACAAAGGAATATCGATCGCGTTGAAATAATGTGAGCGCAAAATGTGAAGATCCACAATGGCTCGCAATCCGTATTTCTCACTCCAGTCCAAACTGGATTGCAGCAGCGCGAACGCTTCCAGTTCCTTGTTGCCCGCTTCATCCCAGAGCTGTTCTTCGTCTACCGGGATGCGCAGATGGTCAAATCCAAGACTGGCCAGATATGCCACATCCTTCTCTGTGAACCAGGCCACACGCTCCTCACCGCGGCGATCACTCTGTGAGAGCCAGTGTGAAATATTTGTACCCCTTTGGACGGTAAACTTCTTTTCCGTGGTCAAGAAGGAGCACGCCACAGAAAGGGTCAGGATAAAAAGCCATGCCCAAATAATTCCCATTTTCATTTTGATCTCCTTTGATAAAGTTTAATAACCTTCACTTTCTCCATCCACAGCCTCCGCATTTCCCACACCATATCGCGCCTTGGCCTCTTCGAGCATAGTCGCCGTGGCTGAGGCGCCGACACGAGAGACACCCAGCTCCTTGACATGGAGCAGATCATCCAGCGTGCGCACGCCGCCCGCTGCCTTGACTTTCATATCCGGACCCGCATGATGCAGCATGAGTTTCAAATCATGCTCCGTGGCGCCCTGATATCCATACACGCCATCAACATTTTTTACAAATCCATATCCTGTGGATGTCTTCACATAATCCACACCTGCCTCGCGACAGATTTCACAAAGGCGGATTTTAAATCGATCCTCCGTCAGATAATCGTTCTCAAAAATTACTTTCAGAATCGCCTTGTGATCCCGGCACGCTTTGAGAATTGCCCGGATTTCCTTATCCACAAAATTCCAGTCTTCACCCAACACCTTCCCTACGTTCACCACCATGTCGATCTCCACGGCACCATCCTTACACGCCTGGATCGTCTCAGCTACCTTGATGTCAATCGCGGAATTGCCATGCGGAAATCCAATGACCGTACCCACGAGGACATCTGATCCGGTGAGCCATTCAGCCGCCTGACGAATGGCGTATGGTTTGATGCATACCGATGCGGTATCATACTTCTTTGCCAGCTCGCATCCCATCTTGAGTTGATCATCGGTCATGGTCGGGTGCAGCAATGAATGGTCGATCAATTTTGCCAGTTCATAAACAGGATTCATCTTTACCTCACATTATGATTGAACAGACTAATCTAACACATCTTTTTCATTCAATGCAAGTGAATTTCGGAGGAACCTGAAATTTAAAAACAGGATTATTTCTATTGACAAATTAAAAATGAATCCTTTAATTAAGAATGTAAACAGATAACAACTTTGGAGAACACAATGAAAACATCAAGAATCTGGTTTTGGACATTGGGCATCAGCTTGCTTGTAACAGGAATTACATACGCGGAACTCACTGTTGAGATAACCAGCCCGTCATACGGCGCCAGCTATGCGGTTTGTTCTGACATACAATTCGAAGTGGATGTTCAAACAACCGCAGCGGACGGTATGAAAGAAGTTCGATATTATTATCAGGAAGGCAGTGTCGGTCTTAGTAATGATGAGCCTTATGGGATATTATGGGAGGAAGTGCCTGCTGGAAATTACAGGGTGTATGCGCGTGCCAGAGACCAAGATAACACGGTTGCTTACTCAGACACAATTCTTATCAAAGTAGGGGACTTGGATCACGGTGATCTGATATTAAACGGCAGTTTCGACTGTCTGAAAACCACGCCCTGGAGACTGGTGGGATACGAAGGTGCCGCGGGCAATATGGAAGCCTATGATGACGGCTTATTCGATGACGACACCTATCTATATGTGGATGTGACACAAGCCGGCACCATGGAGTGGCATCTGCAGCTCCAGCACGATTTCCCTATTTATCCAGGACATAGTTATGAGATTACATTCGCGGCTGCCGCTGACGATGAAAAAGAAATCGATATGACAATTCAGCAGAATGTGGAGCCTCATATAGAATACTTGCATGAAGATATTACAGTGGATGGCATTGACTGGTACGGGCCCTTTTATTTTGACTGTGTAGATGATGATCCGGGCGCGATTTTAAAGTTTAATATAGCCAACAATCTCATCGGTTTCTATCTTGATGAGGTGTCTATAATTGATGACCAGGTTTCTTCGGTAAAGGCCATCAACATGTCAGGAAAAGGCATTTCATCATTCACGCTTCACAATGCCTATCCCAATCCGTTCAATATGAACGTGACCATTCCCTACGAATTAAACCAGCCAGGAGATGTGACCTTGTCAGTATATGATGTCAATGGCCGTCATGTGAAAACCCTGTTTACAGGATCTCAATCTGTTGGGATTCACGCAGCAAGATGGGATGGAACCAGCATGACCGGCCAGATCGTACCGAGCGGAGTCTATTTTGTACACATGGATACCGGTACTGGAAATCGGACTTCTCAGCTCTCGCGAAAGATTCTGCTTATGAAATAAACTTCCTTCAACATTCTGGATTAAAAAAGCCCCTGAAAAATTTCAGGGGCTTTTCTTATTCCGAAAAATCTGGATGAACACACTACTCTTCAATTATCCTGAATAAAATCTCCAAATGCCTTGCCGCCAAATTCACCGGCATCAAAGGCTTCACACCATCGAGGATCACATCAAGAAAGTGCTGGATGAGTTCCACATTGTCCTCCTCCCCGCCCTGTGACGGCATTGTCAGGGTCGTCTGTTTTTCTTTTCCGCCTTCCATGTGGAAAAAATCCAATTCCGGGGGATCCCAGCTGTTAAAGCTGAAGCGCAGTGATCCTTTGGTTCCGTGAAGCCGTGTTTGATTGGGCGCTTCACAGGGCGCTCCATTGCCCCGCTCATAATAATAGGTCAGCCCTGTATCAAACTCCATCCAGGCCGCACCGTGCTCTTCGATGTCAGAATGGAAGGATGGGGCTGGAAATTTCTTCAATCCATTTCTTGTGAAGGAATGGAGGGAGCGAATCTGCGGTTTGTCATCCAGCAAACCGAGATGAAACGCCAGATCATACACGCCCAGATCCAGGAAAGGGCCGCCGCCCGCCATGGACTTCCGATGCGCCCACGCACCCGCCGGATTGTATTCAATGAACGTACCCCGCGTCAATCCGCGCTGATGGATATGATAAATCTCACCCAAATCGTCGGAGTCAATCATCTCCTTGATCATCCGGAATCGGGGCGTCAGCTTGGTGTGGCGGCAGGAGCAATCAAGCACAGTCAGATCAGGATGTTGCGCGACGATTTGCTGAAGTGATTCCAGTTCTTCGCGATTGATCACCATCGGCTTTTCAAGCAGAACGTGCTTGCCTGCCTGGAGTGCGTCTTTCACCATTTGAAGATGAGTGAATGGCGGCGAAGCGATAATCACTGCGTTGAGAGTTGGATCTTGAAGCAGCTCATGATAATCCATGGTTCCGTTAGGGACATTGAATTTCTCCATTTTAGCTTGGAGTGTTTTCTCTGTGCGAGTCGCGATCCACGTGACCTCTCCGCGTCCGTCTTTTCGAACTGCATTGATCAGCACATCGCCAATCATGCCGGCTCCAATGAGACCAATCTGTATTTTGGGGGCCAAATTAAAATCCTCTTATCTTATGAACGTCACTTTTCGGGTAGAATGACCTGCCGGTGATTCAAGCTGAACAAGATAAATCCCGTCCGCGACAATCCGGCCGTTCTGATCGCGGCCGTCCCAGGTCACCGATTCCCGGTTTTCAAGCGAATCGTAAACACGAATGCTCTGCCCAATCGCATTAAAAATTCGAATCCGGTTCGCGTTATTCACAGAAAATGTGAGCTGGCAGTCTCTCTCAAACGGATTGGGAAATGCATCCAATTGCGAATCGAATACGCCTGTCATGCCTGCACCTTCAAGAACCAGATGTGACACAGAGGCTCTGTCCATGTTGAACGTGAATTGATTGTCTTCGATAGAATTAATGGTTTGGATCTGCTGAATCTGTGCGCTCCCCGAATCAAATCCATAAACCGTCGCAGATGTATATTGCATGGAGCCGGAAATTTGAATATCCAGCGTGGTCGGAAGATAAAGATTTTTATTGATTGCGATTAGGTGCAGTCGTGTGGCATCACCATCATGAATGGAGGCGTAAACCGAGGTGCTCACACTGTCATTGGTGGTGGCATGGATACCTGTGTTCCCGAATTCGCCGCCTTGGCCGTTATAATCAAGGAACATCCTGTAGGCCGCCTGCGTGTATATGCTTTCACTGCCGCCTCCCCATAACGTCGAAAAATAAACACCATACTGCCCGAAAATGCCCAACACATCCGTAATCGCGATACCGTCTGAAACATGCTCACCATTGCCCCAATTAAATTCAGTAAACGCCAGTTTCGTACCGGGATAATATTGCTCAACAGAAGCAATGAGCTTTGGAATCAGCGGCAGATACTGTTGCATGTACTGCCCAATCCAGCTGTCTTCAACATAGTTAGGATCCCATAGCGAGCGTGAGGCCTGAACTCGTGCTTGATTATCTGCCGGAGTTGTACCTCCCTCAGTAATACGCTCATCGCCTTGCGCTTCAGGATACCAATGCACATCAAGCACATCGAGAAATCGCCGGCCCGTCGCATCCTCGACCTTTTTCATCTCAGCCAGATAGTAATCAATGAACCAGAGATAATCGTCCTGAACCGCACTCCAATCCGGTGCACCCTGTAGAGTGGCATAGGCGCCCATACCATACAATGCCGGTCCGAAAATCTCACAATCGGGATCCACATCCTTGATGGCAGACGCATATTCCAAACTGCGCTGAATCAACTCCTCGCATGTTAGGGCATCAGGATGAATCCTCGAATGGGTGCTTGACCAGAGTGCTGGTTCATTATCCAACGCGTAAGCCCTGATACCATTGGCATCGGTGGACATGCCGTAGGTTTGTGTTAAAAAGTAGACCTGCTCATCCATGTACACCGTGAAATCCAGCAAACTGGGATACGCACTCAAGGGCGTCGGTTTCTTGGCGATCACCGCATTCCATCGACTCGAAGGTGCAGTCTCTGCCTCACTGACCTCTCCGTTCATATCTCGTGCAACGTACCCCGCCATTTCCAGCGTGACAAGTGAATAGGCATTCATGGCAAGGGATTGATCATGAAAGTGTGTGATTACTACGCCAGGTTGATTCCACTGGTTCGAGGGGATATCGGAATTGGACAACATGAAATTATCGCTGGAATGATACCAGTCCGCGCCCGCGTTCGAGGCATTGGTTTCCCAGTTGTATCCGGTCATGCGGTTGCCGCCGATCCGTCGCGATTTCCAGATCGAGAGCCCCATATCTTGATTTACTCCATAAAGCAGGGAACTGATCGGCCAGGTCTCGGTAGTCAGATCAATTTGTATTCGTACATCAGCAAGAATAAAACTGACCGGTAAAAGCAAGACGACAATAAAACCAACAACAAACATTTTCATAATTTCCCCAATTTAACTTATTACAGGATTTATCTTCCATACATATTATGAAGAGCAAAATTGGGAATCAATATCTATTTTCGAAAAAGAAGAGTGTTAAACAAAAAAGGCGGCCCTTTCGGGCCGCCTTGGAGTTTAATCCGTTCGGATGAATTCGATACGTCTGTTTTGTGCGCGACCCTCCGCTGTGCTGTTGGTCGCAACCGGACTGGCCGGACCATAGCCTTTGGACTCAATCCGTGTGGGATTGATGCCCTGTCTCACAAGATAGGCCTTAACCGCATCGGCTCGCGCCTGCGACAATCGCATATTCAATGCAAGCGGTCCGGTGCTGTCGGAATAACCGCCGACTTCCATTTTCATTGCCGGATTGGCTTCCATTGTTCTGAATACCCCATCAAGCACGCTTTGTGCGTTAAGCGAGAGCTCCGAACTTCCCGTATTGAAAGTCACACCCTGAATCACAGTTCCCGCTTCTTTTGAAATAATGACCTCCATTTCCTCATCCGGGCAGCCGTCGTCATCTTCAAATCCATTCACAGTCTCCGGTTCGTTCGGGCAGTCATCTTTCTCATCGGGGATACCGTCTTGATCATTATCCGGATCGGGTTTGCCGTCTTCATCTTCAAATCCATCAATGTCTTCAGCTATATTGGGGGCCGCATCACGATCATCCGGAATGCCATCATTATCATTATCCAGATCCGGTACACCATCCGCATCTTCAAAGCCATCCACATCTTCGGCAGCATTGGGTGCTTTATCGTGCATATCCGGAATACCGTCGCCATCATTGTCGGGATCGGGACATCCATCCTCATCTTCAAAACCATCCATATCTTCGGGATCTTTCGGACAACCGTCATATCGGTTCAGAACACCGTCTGCGTCTGAATCGGTGCTCCCGCCGAAGAACCATTTTGCTGCAATTCGAAATTCTATGTTTCCTGTATTCACGTCACCGTAGCCGGTCATATCCACATCCTGATTGATCAGGTATTGATAACGCAGGCTAAAATCCACTCCGAATTGCTGGGTAATACACCATTCCAATCCAGCGCCCAAACTGATTAATGGATTGGTCTGTGTATCATGAACAGTCTCACCGAATCGTGAGCCCCAGAACCATTTATCCACACCACTGACATCCCTGAGATCCCAGATCAGCATGCCGGCCCCCAGAGTCAGATAGGGACTGACCATTTCCTGATCACGGAGATGATAACGCACATGTGCCATAATGGGATACTGAAAGGTTCGATATGGCGAACCCGGACGCCGCTTGAAATATTTGATCGGAAAACTTTCCTCGGTATCAAATGCCCGATCCCAGCCGAAACCGCCTGTGACTTCAAGATCTATTTTGTCCGTAATCGCATAGCCCAGGCTGAGTTGTGCCCATGGGCTGATCATGCTTGCATCGGATTCATCTCCGACCATTTTTACAGCGCTCAGGGCGAGACCCACATGCCCCCGACCTGCCGCAGGTTGTGCTTGTACTACAACAACTAAAAACAAAAGCGAAAGAATCAATCCCCCTCGGATCACCTCTTTCATTTCAAGTCCCCTTTCGTTAATGAATGAAAACACCTCAAAATGGTTATGTTTAATCCAGATTTGATGTCTATTCGTATGGTTTTAGCATCTCTTGCGCCTCAGATGACTTCAACCCGTTGGAAGAAATGATTGGTGATTGTCGAATCAATAACAATTAGCAAGTTCATGAGATAAAAAGCAAGTGTTTTTTATTGTTCCAAAATCTGGAAGCATATTGTTTCGTCGCAGAAATATAAAAACAGCCCCAACCAAATTTGACTACTATCCTGTTTAATGCTGACAATTTTGTTGTGTTTTTATGAATCTTGCTTGACATTCATTCTATCAGCCTCTATATTGTCAAGCAATTACTAGGTATTATATACACTTTATAATGACTGAAATAACGCGAGTGATGGCAAGCACCATATCGATCATGCCAATTGAATCATGATATGCTGAACGGTCACCATACAAGAAATTTGTTTGTGAACTTTATTTAAATTCTATCTCCCTTACCCCGTTTTAATGGAGGAAAAATGCCTAAGCGTAAAGATATTCATAAAGTAATGATCATTGGATCCGGTCCGATTATTATTGGTCAAGCATGTGAATTTGATTATTCGGGAACACAAGCCTGTAAAGCTTTGAGAGAGGAAGGGTATGAAGTTGTTCTGGTTAATTCTAATCCTGCTACGATTATGACCGATCCTGGGATGGCCGATAAAACATATATTGAATCCCTTACAGT
>JABMRT010000049.1 GCA_013202295.1 Candidatus Zhuqueibacterota bacterium | reverse complement strand
TTTAAAGTCATCGGTTTGAAAATATGTATTTTTTTATCAATAACCAATAGCAAAAAATAGGGTTGTAGCGCATACGGGAGTCGAACCCGTGCTACCGGCGTGAGAGGCCGGCGTCCTAGACCACTAGACGAATGCGCCATACGATCAATTCAAATTTATGGATGATACAAATCGATCAAATGGATCGACAAACGTTCAGGATTCGTATTTCATCCTAACTTCTTTATGTGGATGTTGTTAAAGAACTTTTCGTACGCCCGGAGGGGCTCGAACCCCCAGCCCTCTGATCCGAAGTCAGAAGCTCTATCCAATTGAGCTACGGGCGCGATAAAATGGCTGGGGAGCAGGGATTCGAACCCCGATAATACGGACCAGAACCGTATGTCTTGCCATTGGACGACTCCCCAGTCTGTTGCCTCATCGAGCGATAAATATAGAAAGAATTGGATAAAAAGTCAAATGATTTTTATAGCAATTCGTTGCGTAATGCGAAGGGATCCGCACCTTTCTGACCACGGACTCGTGCGCTTAAAGCAGAGAACAATTCTTTCTGTTTCTTATAGACTTGCACATTCTCCAGTTTTGGGATTTTCCGACCGGACTCGTCAAAAACCACAAATGGATTGACCAGTTCGGTTAGCGAAATATTGGATCCGTTTTCTTTCTGCCAAACCCATGCTGCATGAAGCGCTGCACCCAGAGCCGCGCCTTCACCTTCAACAGGAACAGCCGCAGCTTCAAATATATCGGCAATGGTTTGACACCAGACTGGAGATTTTGACAATCCGCCTGTGAGTCGAATCTCTTTGGGTTCCACAGGCATTTGTTTGAAGCCATCGTATAAGTTCAGGATATGTCCTTCAAGTACAGCTCTGCAGAGATTTTCCTGCGTGAAATCATCCAGCCCGAAACCAAAATAAACCGGAGAAGCCTGCGGTACATCAGGCGTGCGTTCGCCCATATACCAGGGGATAAGCACTTTCCCATTATTGCCAGGAGGTGTTTTCTCGACAATTTCATCGAACTCATCATGACTTATATCATGGATTTTCAAGATCTCATTATATCCATTCGCCAGATTGGATACACAAAGCAGCGGAAGCCAATGCCCTGTGCTGTCACAAAACGCTGCGATTTCGCCCTTGGGATCAATGAATGGAGACTCCATCATGGTGTAAGCCGTACCGCTTGTACCGAGGCTGATGGTTACAATCCCGGGTTCTACATTGCCCGTACCTACAGCACCGTACATATTGTCACCGGTACCTGCGTCAATCTTGCAGTCGGAGGCAAATCCGAATTGTTGGGCTAGATTGGAGGAAATTGTTCCAATGCTTTGATCAGATGGTTTGATCTCCGGTAATTTTTTCGCCAGATCGGGTGCAATCGCCTCGAGTGTGGATTTAGACCATTTGCTCGTACCCGGATGCCACAGCGCCAAACCGGACGCGTCTCCGGGTTCCATGATACGCACATCACCGGTGAGGTAGAAATTGATATAGTTGTGGACCAGGAAAAGCGTCTTGGTTTTGGCGTAGTTCTCAGGCTCGTAACGCACCATGTGGAAGATCTTGGCGGCCGTATATCCCGTGCGCTGTGTATTCCCTACCTCGCGAATCATGGCTTCATCCCCACCCACCTTCTCGGTCAGGATCTTGCACTCCTCAAGCGTGGAGAAATCATTCCACAATTTGCTGACAGGACGGGTCAGATTTCCATCCGCGTCAATCGCGACCAAACCATGCTGCTGCCCGGATACAGAAATGCAGCGCACCTCACCGATCGACACATCGGATTCTTTTAAATTGGTGAAAACACGCTCAATCGCCTCGATCCACATCTTGGGATCGGATTCGGAGACCCCTTCAGCCTGATTTTGATTCACGCCATTTTTTGTGTTATACTGGGGTAAATCCGTATCGTAATTCACAGCGTCAACAAACACGACCTCGCTTGAGGACAAATCTATTACTACTAGTTTTGTACCTTGTGTAGATACGTCCAATCCTGCGTAAAAGCCATCCATATTTTGACCTCATAAAACAAAAAGGCCCTGATGGTTTCATCAGGGCCAGATTAAATTATCGAATATACTGATTAAGAATCATTTCATACAGTTCTTGCTTGCCACTCAGCTGTTTGGGCTCACCCAGTTCGACAGCCAAATCGGCCAATTCACTCAGGCCCAGCTCACTCTTTTCAAATTTGGAGCCATCACCAGAATTAAAGCTGGCATAACGCGCTTTTTTCATTTTAGGTAGGTCTGAATTCTCAAGAATGTCGTTCGCGATAATCAGACCGCGAGCCAACGCATCCATGGAACTGATATGCGCGATAAACAGATCTTGGGCATCTGTGGAACTGCGCCGGCGTTTGGCGTCAAAATTCATCCCACCCTGGCCGATGCCGCCATTTTCAAGAATCACAAGCATCAGTTTCGTCGCGTCATACATATTGGTCATGAATTCATCTGTATCCCATCCATTATGTGGATCGCCCTGATTCACATCAAGACTCCCCAGCAATCCTGCATCGAACGCAGTTTGGACATCATGCTCAAATGTGTGACCGGCCAATGTGGCGTGATTGTTTTCGATGTTGAGTTTAAAATCCTTCTCAAGACCGAATTTATTAAGAAATCCGATGACTGTCGCTGAATCGAAATCATATTGATGTTTGGTGGGCTCCATGGGCTTGGGCTCGATGAGGAAGTTACCTTTGAAACCATTGGCGCGGCCATAATCACGTGCCTTCTGAAGGAACGTACCGAGATGATCAATTTCGCGCTTCATATTCGTATTGAGAAGCGAGTAGTAACCTTCACGTCCGCCCCAGAATACATAGTTGGATCCACCCAATTCGATGGTGGCATCAATGGCTGCTTTTACCTGTGCGGCCACATGGGTCACAACCTGAAAATCAGGATTGGTGGTCGCTCCATTCGTATAACGTTTGTGGGAGAACACATTGGCTGTGCCCCAAAGAAGCTCAACTCCCGACTCAGCCTGTTTTGCCTTTGCCAATGCTACAATCTCATTCAGATTCTTTACGGACTCGGCAACAGAATCACCTTCTGGTGCAATATCCCGGTCATGGAAACAATAAAATCCGACACCGAGTTTGGTGATGAATTCAAATGCAGCATCCAGTTTATCTTTGGCGGCCTGCATATCATCATCTGATTCATTCCAAGGGAAATCAATCGTTCCTGGACCAAACGGATCGCTACCATTTCCGCAGAATGAATGCCAGTACGCAATGGCGAAACGGAAGTGATCTTTCATGGTTTTTCCGGCAACGACTTTTTTCTCGTCGTAGTACTTAAAGGCCAGAGGATTGCTGGAATCCGGTCCCTCGAATGGGATTTTCCCAATCCCCGGAAAATGTTCCTTATTTCCAATTGTTAATTTTACAGACATCTTTTTCTCCTTTTTATTTCAAACATTTTTTTAAATTCGATTCAAGGTATCGACCATGTAAACAACTTAAGGTAGGGGCAGTGTGATACCTGCCCAAAGATTTACCTATCTAGCGACGCCGAGCGGTGAAAAATAAATCATCGTAGCCGCAATGATCGCTAAAATAATCACCGTGTTGATTACATCCCACTTGTTCCAGCTTGCGCGAGAGGCAGCCTTATCCTCAGGTGTCAAGGAGGCAAATGTTAATCCATTAAGTTTTGCATCGCTCGGGGCCGCAGTTAACAAACTAACGACAATCATAATTATTATTGCAAAAGCGAACAGTAATGGAGCAAAATATAGAAAATGGAACTGTGCAATATCACCTAACCAGCCGGTTGCATCTTTGGCAACAGTTTCAAGAGTTAATTTGGTCATCCCCAAAATAAAACCTGAAACCAAAGCCGTTAAAGCGCCATTACCATTTATACGCTTCCAGAAAATGCCCAACAAAAATACTGCGGTAATTGGCGGAGCCAAAAACGCTTGCACATTTTGTAAATATTCATATAAAGAACCAGACATGGCCTGAAGAATTGGAATCCACACAACACCTAAAACCACAACAACTATGGTTGCTAAACGGCCCATACGAACCAATTCTTTTTCAGAAGCGCTCGGTTTCAGTTTCTGATAAATATCCATCGTGAACAAGGTGGAACAGCCATTAAACACAGCAGCCAACGAGCTCATCAAAGCTGCCAACAATCCACCGGCAACAATACCACGAATACCCACTGGCAGTAATGTAGCAACTAAAGTTGGGAATACAGTATTCGGATCATCAAAAACAAGTTTCCCCTGTGCTTTTAACGCAACAGCTGCAATACCAGGAATTAAGAAAATAAAGAATGGGAATAGTTTTAAATACGCGGCGAATATTGTTCCTCGGCGTGCATTTGTTTCATCTTTGGCAGTCAATGTACGTTGAACAATGCATTGATCAGTACACCAGTACCAAATTCCAATTATCGGTGAAGCGAGAATAAAACCAATCCATGATGGATTGTGCCAGTCGATAAACGCAGGGAACATGTTTAATTTCTCGGGACCTACGGTTGTTACCACTTCTCCCCAACCACCAGCTTTGCTTAGTGCAACCAGTGTGACAGTAATGGAACCGACCAGCAGAACGACTGAGTGCATCGTGTCGGTATACACAATCGCTTTTAATCCACCAGCAGCTGTATAAATACCGGTAATAATTACAATGACTAAAGCGCCTACCCAAAAGTCAATACCCATTAAGGTTTGAAACACCACAGCTCCCGCAAAAACAGTTACCGAAACTTTGGTTAATACATAAGCAACCAATGACATGCCTGACAAAAACCAACGCGATTTAGAGTTGAATCGAAGCTCCAAAAATTCAGGCATGGTAAAAACACGGGATCTCAAATAAAAAGGTACAAACACCCAGCCCAGCAAAAGGACACACCATGAATGCAGCTCATAATGAGCGAAAGCCACACCGGATTTCACACCTGTGGATGCCAAGCCGACCACGTGCTCAGATCCGATGTTGCTGGCAAAAATGGATGCGCCGATTATATACCAGGCGACGTGCCGACTGGCCAAAAAATAATCCGTTGTAGTTCTCGCCTTTTGTTTCATAACCCACCATGCGATACCACCGATCGCTATGAAATAGAGCGCTACAATCGCCCAATCAAGTGTTTGAAATGTCGCCATAACGACTCCTTTTTATTGGATGAATGAGTAAACAGCCTGATTTATCCCTGATAATAATCGACATTTTCCATAGTTAGGATATCCATCGGAACAATTACTTTTTCTTCCACGGATTCCTTCAGAATGACATGCCGAAACAATGAAATGATGCCCTGATATCCCTGTAAAGCAGGACGTTGGCTGATTACAAAATCAATCGCGCCGGATTTTAAATGCTTCCTGTTATCTTCTACTAGATCGTATCCAATGAGCACAATATCTCTTTCCCTGTGCTTTTCAACTAGGAAATCAGCCACTTGATGGATGCAGCTGCTAGGCACGAATATCCCCTTGATATCCGGAACCTCATTAAGGATTCGTTTGGTGGTCTCACGAAAAATGAATAAATCTTTTTCACGATCCGCATCAAATACATGAAGATGATATGCATCCATATTCTTAATGGAATCACTAAATCCTTTTACACGATCATCAATATGATAATCCACAGGCAACACGCGCATGGTAGCAATATTTCCATGGTCAATTTTCAAGCGCATCAATTTTGCCGCGAGTATACCACTTTGATAAGATTCCTGTCCTATATATGAAAGGCAGGAATTGCAACGTATATAAGAATCAATAAATACAAATGGTAAATTTTTAGGAAGTTCTTCCACGAATTTCTCAGATGCTTTGGAACGCACAGGTGCAATGACCAATCCATCATAATTTTCAATAGAGGATTCAACTTGAAGACAAACTTCTCGAAAAGAGGTCTCGGAATACTTATCATAAAAAAGATAGGATACTTCAACATTATACATCTTTATTTCATCAATGGCCTTTTCTATGCCATTGACAGGCAATTCCCAATATCGTCCATCCTGTTCAGGCCGTGGCATAAGTACGCCAAAGTTATAAGTCTTTTTAAGTGATAGATTTCTTGCAATTACATTGGGTTTATAATTTAACTCATCGATCAACTTTTGAACGCGCTTCTTTGTCTCCTCAGAGACACGCCCACGGTCATGAATGACACGATCCACTGTACCGACAGATACGCTGGCCAAGTGGGCAATTTCATTAAGTGTTATCATAATTACGCAAAATTTAATTGTGCGTTATCGTACACGCATATATTCAAAAAAAAAGTCACTCCCGAGACGATAAATTATAAGCATAATGAAAATGAATTGCAAGAAAAATATCTGCGGATTTGATGATTCATTGAGCTCCTATTACTTTTTATAACGTAAGGATAAAATCATACGCACGATTTAGACGTTTTTCAACGGTATCACATCCCAAAAGTGCCATCATCTCAAAAAGTCCTGGGCTTACAGATGCACCCGTAAGTGCAACACGCGCTGGATGAATGATTTTCCCTGCACCCACGCCCAACTCTTCCGCCAAACCACGAATCTCGAATTCAATTCTTTCTTCATTCCACTTTTTCAAACCGGATAATCGCTGGATCAATTGTGTCAAATGATCCCCCACACCCTCATTGGTAAAATGTTTCTTCACAGCATCCGGGTCATATTGATCAGGATCAATAAAGAAGAATTTTCCTGATTCAACAAATTCATTCACTGTTTTTACTCGCTCTTGCATCAACTCAATAAACCGGTATATATATTCTTCAGAGAAGGACGTGTCCTCAGGTTTTAGGATGCCAGCATATTCTAACTGCTGGGTTACGATTTCTGCCAGTTCTGAAATGGATTTTGAACGGATATAGATACCATTCATCCACTCCAGTTTCTGAGTATCAAAAACGGCCGGTTTCTTTGATACGGCTTGAAGCGCAAATTTCTGGGTGAATGAATCCAGAGTCATTATTTCTTCATCAGTTCCTGGAGACCAGCCCAGCAGGGCCAGATAATTCACCAACGCCTCAGGAAGAATTCCTTGATCTTTATAAGCTTCAACAGAAATTGCACCATGCCTTTTGGATAACCGTTTCTTATCCGCTCCCCAGATCAATGGCACATGCACAAACTGCGGTACCATCCAAGATAATGCTTGATAAAGGAGAATTTGTTTGGGAGTGTTGGAAAGATGATCATCACCGCGAATCACATGGGTGATGCCCATTTCATGATCATCAGACACCACAGCGATTTGATAAACGGGTGTCTCGTCTGTTCTAAGGATAATAAAATCATCAATCTCTTCATTCTGGAACACTGTGTGTCCATGAATGAGATCATTAAATTCCGTTTGTCCTTGGGGAATATGAAAACGAATTGCATGTGGTTGATTTTCAGTAAGTCGCTTACGGACCTCAGTTTTACTCAGCGATAAGCAAGTCTGGTCGTATTTAAACAAACCTAACTTCTCATTTTTCTGACGCTTTTCATTAAGAAGCTCTTGAGTACAAAAACAGGGATAGGCATGCCCGGTTTGGATTAGATCGCGACAAATTGCAGTATGCCGATCACGATGCTTGGATTGAAAAAAGATCTCTCCATCCCATTGCAACTGAAGCCATTGCAAACTTCTGAGTATTTGATCCGTCATCTCCGGGCTGGATCGATTGACATCGGTATCTTCAATTCGGAGAAGAAACTTCCCATTCTGATGTCTGGCGAATAAATAATTAAAGAGAGCGGTTCGGGCGCCTCCAAGATGCAAGGAGCCAGTAGGACTGGGTGCGAAACGTACACGAATGGTAGAGTTATTAGTCATTGTTAATATTGTGAGATGAAAAAAGAGCGGAGAGGGAGGGATTCGAACCCTCGGTAGAGTTGCCCCTACGCAGGTTTAGCAAACCTGTGCCTTCAGCCGACTCGGCCACCTCTCCGACAATAAATCGAAATTCCAATTACTTGAAAAAGAACTTGCGGAGGGCGAGGGACTCGAACCCCCAAGGGACAATGCCCAGCGGTTTTCAAGACCGCCGCCTTACCAATTAGGACTAGCCCTCCAGAACATTGCATCCGGTGAATTATACCGGATTTAGAGCAGAACAATATATAAAATCCACAGACCCGATGCAATGATTTTTTCAGACTTTATAGAAATCATTAAGCCTATCTTATCATTCCTCTAGAGAAGTGTATGCATCTATTGGATTTTCGGATATCGCATCAGATAAACCGCCTGGCAAGCCAGCTCATTTTTTGATACACAGCACCTTCCGGGCAGGATTCATTACAACACAAACAGTTAATACATTGGTCATAATCTGTAACCGGCACACGATTTTTCATTTCAATGGCATCAACCGGACAACAATCCGAACACACACCACACCCTGTACATTTTTCAGTATAAACTGATGGTCTGACCCAGATGAAACGACCCACCCATTTCACAAGAAACTTTGGAAAATAATTCAGTAAATGTGTTGAGGGTAAATTAAAATCATTGACTGCCGCTTCCAGCAGTGGAACACCCTTTATCAGAATTTTCTGAGGATTATTCTCACCCAATCCCCGTTCACCCGCCAATCGCGTTGTCGGCACTTCATTCTGTTTAAATCCCATGATCGCGTTCGCCACTGTATCCAAAGCCACACCGTCTGTACTGGCCAGAAGCAAACCCACATCCTTTAAATCACCAGTGGCTGGCCCGTTTCCTTCCATAGCTGTGATGGCATCCATAATCGTTAAAGCCGGTTGAACACATTCATAGATATCTAGCAGCACCTGGCTAAAATCAGTGGGATTCGGAAACTCCTTATGATATTTCGCCTTTTGGAATCCAGGCAGAGTGCCATAAAGATTTTTAACTGCTCCTGTATAAAGGGTAAGCCCATGGGTTTTCATTTTTGGGACGTTGATGACCACATCCGCATCGAATACGGTTTTTGCAAGATGATACTTTCTTCCAGCTACCTGTCGTTCAACGGTCCCGTCCGCCTCAAAATTGACGAGTTTTGCTCCAGTCCGATCCGCAAGGTTCAAAAATCCAGTATTTTTCCAATAGCGTTGAATTCCCTTCCAGACACCCGATGGGCTGTCACCAATCCAGACTTCACCCCCGACCTTTTTTATTTGATTAATCAAAGCCTCAAGAACAAAAGGATGGGTAGTTACACCCATGTCTGGCGATTTTGCACTGAGCATATTGGGCTTAAGAAGAACTGTTTGCCCCTTGTTAACATATGTTTCAATCCCGCCCAGAGTTTTCAGCAATTGATCAATCGCCTCAAACACCAGATCTTTTTTGTAAACGGGACAGTGTTGAATGGATACTTCAGTTGCCATATGCTATATCCTTATAAACATCATACCGGATAATTGTTTGACAAATCCTTTTAGTTCCAGACCAAGAAGCACAGACAATGCCTCGGCTGTGGTGGTATTGGCCCTTTTCACTAGAATATCAATATGTACTGGTTCATTGGATAATATATTCCAGACCTTCTTTTCAATCTCAGTCAGCGAATCAGGTTGCACCTGATTCGTTGCTGAATCATGATCTGACGGAATCCATTGTTTAAATTCTTCAAGAATTTCCCTAGAATTCTCAACCAGTTTGGCACCTTGTTTCAGAAGGTGGTGACAGCCCTTGCTCTGTGAATTATATATGTTACCCGGAACCGCGAAAACCTCTTTGCCCTGTTCAAGCGCGAGGTAAGCGGTGGTCAATGCACCGCTTTTTAATCCCGCTTCAACTACAACCACACCGTCAGAAAGGCCGCTGATGATTCGATTCCGCTTGGGAAAATTTGAATTGATCGGCTCGGTATGCATTGGAAATTCAGTCACCACCAATCCCGATTCGGAGATGGATTCAAAGAGCTGACGGTTTTCATGAGGATAAATGATATCCAGACCCGAACCGAGAACAGCGATTGTTGTTCCACCGCTGCTCAATACGCCCTTATGCGCCGCTGTATCAATACCCCGGGCCATGCCGCTTATGACCGGTACGCCATGATGCACCATTTCACGAGCAAACGTTTCAGTGGTTCGTCTTCCGGCTTGGGTTGCATTTCTCGTACCCACAATGGCGATTCCGCCCTGTTTGATAAACTCGATTCGCCCCTTGTAGAAGAGCAGCACAGGCGCATCATGAATCTGTTTTAAATAGTCCGGAAAGTCTTCATCCCAGAAACTAAGCAATTTGACACCCAGCTTCTCTGCCGATTCAAATTGGTCATCAACATATGAGGGATCCGATCCCTTACGAATACTTTCGGCTGTAATTTTCTCCACGCCCGCAACTTGGCATAGTTCCTGAATTGAGGCAGACAAAACAGTTTCAGGATCATGAAAATGACCGATTAGCTGCCGGACCCGAAACGAACCCACACCCTGTACTGAAAGTAATTTTAGCAAAGCTGAATGATTCATGCACTCGAATCCTGTATCAATTGACCCATCTCCTGAACAATATTTTGGATACCGGCGTCAGTCACACTGGAAATTGGAAAACAATTCCATCCATCAATTTTTTTGGGAAGCTTCTTTATCTGATTTTCGGCGAGCAAATCTGTTTTTGTGAGTGCGATCAATCGGTTTTTCATGGAAAAAGATTCATGAAACTGACGGAGCTCATCATTCAGTTTATTGTAAAGGGTGGATGGATCTTCTTCGTTCGCATCGATAAGAAACAACAGAAGATTGGTTCTCTCGACATGTCGAAGAAATCGATCCCCAAGTCCCTTGCCATGGTGTGCACCTTCGATCAATCCAGGAATATCTGCAACGACAATGCTGCTATACTCACTCGTCTTCACAATGCCCAGTTGCGGAATCAGGGTCGTGAATGGATAATCCGCAATTTTCGGTTTGGCCGCTGAAATCCTGGAAAGAAACGTGGATTTCCCGGCATTTGGGAATCCAACAAGACCTACATCGGCGAGTAATTTTAGTTGGAACTGAAGTGTTCTTTCTTCACCTGTTTTTCCGGTTTGTGCGAAATCTGGAGTTTGACGGGTGGATGAAGTAAATCGCGCATTTCCTTTACCGCCTCGCCCACCGTGGGCTACCAGCAATTCTTCGTTATGCTCAGTCAAATCTCCAATCGTGGTGTTCGTGTCAAGGTTGATGACAATGGTACCCTGCGGCACTTCAATCATGGATGTTTGTCCACGTTTTCCGTGCATGCGTTTTCCTTTTCCCATCACACCATTGCCTGCTTTGTACCGTTTTCTTGGCCGGATATCAAACAATGTCGATAAATTGGGATTCACCTTGAGAATCACGTTGCCGCCGTTTCCTCCATCGCCGCCATCCGGCCCTCCTTTGGGTACGTACTTCTCCCTCCGGAAACTGACACATCCTCTGCCGCCATTTCCACCCTGCACTGTAATGGTTACTTCATCAATAAAATCCATAGCACTTCAATTTCCGGATAAACATATCATGTCATATAAAAAAAGGCAGTGATTAGACACCGCCTTTAAAAATCCATAAATGTCAGCCGATTCTAACGCAATCTGAAATCAACAGGAACCGCTATCCAGACCTTGACACTTCGGTCACGCTGTTTGGCCGGTTTCCATTTTACAGATTTAATAGCAGCCTCAGCAGCCTCGTCACATCCATTGGGTCCGAGTGATTGAATCACGCGAGTGCGTTGTACAACTCCCTGTTCATCAACCTGTGCGTAGACGAGCACACGTCCCTCAACTCCTGCTTTGCGCGCAATTTCGGGATACTTTAGCCTTTTCTGAATTGCAGCAAATCCGCCAACAGGTTCCGGGGGTTCATCATAAGGTACGAAAACAATGGCCTCATCATCTTCAGGAGGAGGAGGTGGAGGTGCCGCATCGTTGATATCCCAGTCGGTAAAATCAATGGTCTCATCTTCCGGAAGATCTTCGTCTTCAGAAGCAATGGGCACAGTCGGACGGGCTGGCGCTTGAGTCTGTTTCTGTTGCTCTGTCTGTGGGATATCTTCAACCTGAATCACATCCAGTTTTACACTGTCAATAGTAGAAGATATATCGATCCTCTTGAATATCTGCATAACAATCACATGCAAACCCAATGAAACGATCAGGCCCAGCTCGAGCACCTTTTTATAATTTAATCGTAAAGACTTGGTTGGCGTATCTCTCATCCCAAATCACCTCTTAATCGCCGAACTTGGCGGCATAATTTACTTTAAGGGCATCCACTTCTCTGAGCTGTTGCTGGATATCCGACACAACGCCCATGTTCACTGTCTTGTCAAATTTTAAAGACACTATAAGACGGTTGTTTTCAACACGCTTCTGATACATAATTTTAGAAATATCTCTAATTTGCACCAGTTTGTCATCAATAGAGATTTCGTCCTGACCACTGGCCCATATACTGGTTACATTTTTTTTAGCGTCCAGCTTTTCCAGCTTCTTCGCTGTGGGCAAATCAACAGGCAATCCGGATGATGAACGGAAAACCGTTGTGACCATGAAAAACAGAAGCAGCATAAAAACGATATCCGGCATGGAAGCAGTCGGGATCTCCTCGCTTACTTTTGATTTTTTCTTAAACTCCATTTGAACGTCTCCTGAGCCTTCATCTAGGATTGAGGTTCAGCAATCGAAATACGCGGCTGTCCGGCAAAAGCCATCTGTACCTGATCTAAAACGCTGACAAAAACTTGATAATGCGTTTCACGAGCGGTTTGGATGGATACAAGCAACCTGTCATTCTGCGCCAACCGCAAACGAATCGTCTCTTTAATATTGGCAATCGGGATCTCTTCCTCATCGAGGAGGACTTCTCCTGTCGCATTCACCATAAGACTGGCGATATTATGCTTTGGTATGGGACGCGATTCACCCTTCGGAGGAAGCGTCAACTGCAACCCCTTATCCATATCCAGACTGGTGGTGACCAGAAAGAAGGTTAATAGAAGGAAGGCGATGTCAGCCATCGAAGAGGTTGGAATAACAGCCTCCCGAGTGCGCTTTTTATCAAGCAACATAAAATATGCCTCCTCTGAGGATTATTTCTCTTCTCTGGCTACGAGATGATCCACAAGTTCAGCGGAAGTCTCTTCCATATCAATTACCAGACTGTCAATTCTTGAAACGAAATAATTATGGAAAAGCTGAAGTGCGATAGCGACAACCAGACCGAACAGGGTTGTCAATAGAGCGATTGAGATACCGGAAGCAACGATTGAAGGAGAAATATCGTTGGCTTTTTTAATATCATCAAAAGCACCGATCATACCCGCTACTGTACCGGTAAATCCAAGCATGGGAGCCACTGTAATAAAGGTGGACAGCCAAATCATACCGCGTTCCAGGAACGCCATTTCAATTGATCCCGCATTGCCAATGGCCTTTTCTACAGCTTCCAGTCCCCTGTCGGAACGACGTAAACCTGCGTCAAAAATGGAGGCAACCGGTCCTTTGGTCTCCTGACAAATTTCCAAAGCAGATGAGACACCACCTTTATCCAGAGCTGATGTAACCTCAGCCAGAAACTTACGGGTGTTCACACTGGCTTTTGTCAATGAAATGAAACGCTCAATGCTGATGGCGATGCCCAAAATCAAACAAATCAAAATCGGCCACATAAATGTGCCGCCTTGGACAAAATATTCAACCATTTGCTTTTAACCTCCATTCAATGGGAAAAAATAGATATAATGATTCAATTTCAATCACTAAATAGCTTTGATAGTATAATTAATTTGCAAGAAAAAGTCAACCTCTTTTTAGTATAACTGAGCGGCAAACGCTAAACTTATAGGAAATTATATTTTTTTACAAATCCATCTGCAAATTACGGATTTTGGAATCACATTCACGGCTAATATATTTCTCTATTATAACACCATCTACCATTTAAACAAAACGGATAACAGATGCACGTCGCCCAGACCGGATTTAAAAGGTACGATCGCATAGTCAATGCCGTATTGTTGAATTCGGAAGCCCAGGCCAAAAGTAAAATCCCGTGTCTCATATCCGGATAAAACGCCTGTACGCAAGTAGAGGAGCTCCGCCCACCCCAGCTCAAGACCCGCATGCAGGTGAAAAGGTGCATCCCTTTCCTTGACCGCGTCAATTTGAACTTGACCCTGGATTTTTTGGAACGAGAACAGACGAGAAACACCAATACGCGCCGTGGTGGGAAGTTCAATATCTTCCTCTATCAACGCCCCGCTTTTCCCGATATGTTGAATTACTCCGCCAAACCGGGTTTTTCGATCAGGCAAAGACCACATCACACCCAGGTCACCCCCAACGCCCCAGGCATCGTCCATATAGATTTTCTGATAATAGGAACGCAGGGTGACACCGGCAGATACGCCGGGAACGATCATCCGGGCATAGCTCAATCCCATGATAAAATCATGTGAAGAGAATGTGCCGATCGGATTTTCGGAAGGACCCAGACGATGTTCAATCTCCCCGATCTCGGAATAGTACATAGACAATCCAAGAGCGGATTTCTCTTTGGAGATCACGAGACTCGCGCTGCCGCTCTGCATATCCTGAATCCAATTGTTCATTGAGAAGGATGCCGAACGGATGGGGCCCTGAAGAATTGCGGCCGGATTTCCGAAACCAGCGATGGGATCATCCTGCATCGCCACACCGGTAAATCCCATGGAAGCCGATCGTGAATCCACGCCGCTTTCAAGAGATTGGAATCCGCTGGCAAAAGTGGATGTCAATCCTGTAGCAAGGAATAAAAGGAGAATAATGGGATGAACGATCATCCGCGAATTAGAATTGCAAAGTCCATGAAAATACATGATTTCCTCTCGGTGCAATTGGATCTGAAACAAAGGCGTAATTGAGACCTACGAGTTGGTGAAACATCTGGAAGCGGGTACCGCCGCCAAATGTCAATCCCTTTTCCTGATATCCGAAGCGGATCACAGCCGCTGGATGTAGATTGAGCTGTATACCACCCGCGTATCGCATCAGTGTAAACGCTACTTTACTGGTCTCGACGACATCCATTGCGTCTATTTTTTGGACGTTCAGGTTCAATGAGGCCAGATGAATAGGCTGCCATACGATTCCGACAGCCAAAGTACGGGGGAACACATCATACGATTGTGAGCCTCCCTCGCTATAGTATTGCTCATAATATTTTTTTGAATCCCAGGTATACTTTGAACGCATATCACGAATACACAGACCTGCCTGAATTGTCGGATGTGGTCGTATCAGCATACCCACATCAAAACCAAATCCGGTAGCGCTCAGAGCGCTTCCATCTTCAATCAATCCGGGGATTCGACTGTAATGCAGCTTGCCACTGAAACCGATACCAACGATCGAGGACGGTTTCAAAGCAAAAGAGAAAAAGAACGTATGCTCTCCGAATGAGAAATTGTCGGTGTGTATCCCGTTAAAATCCCGACCATCAATCTGATCCACACCCGAGCTGAGCCATCCCAGCGCAAATCCGCCCTGAAGCTGACCCGGTTTTCGGGCGTTACCCTGGCCCAACGGCAGTGCGAATCCGACAAATTGAACACGCCGGTCTAGGGCCATGGAGACCAAAGTGGCGGATATGCTTTTCTTTTCAAGAAAGACAAGTCCAGCCGGATTGGAATAGGTTACATGCGCGTCTTTTACCCATGCAACACCCTCTCCACCCATGGCCATCAGATCCGCACCTATGCCCATTTTCAGATAACTGCCCGCTCGTCCGGCGAAGCCATCTTCTTCCGCATGAAGGAGCACGGAAGATAAAATCAGGGCGACACGAACAAAGCAAGATGTAACCCATTTATTATGCAATCGAACACCTCATCTATTTAACCACCATCACTTTTCCCCAGAGGGAACTGTCATCTGAACGATCAACCCTGTAAAAATAAACCCCATTGGCCACTGGCTCACCCAGATCATTTGTTCCGTTCCAGACTTCAGCATAACTTCCCTCGGAGGGACGATAATGATCTTTCACTGCGGTTGTCACGAGATTCATCCCGAAATCATAAATCTGCACTGTGACATAGGTTGGATTGGAAATCGTGTATTGGAACCGGACAAATCCCTCCATGCCAAGCTGATTATGAATCCGTGGTGAAAATGGATTAGGATACGCATAAGTCTCTGCATTTCCATTTTGGCCGGGCATTGTAAAAGCACGATAGATCGTCCATTGATATTCGTCTTCAGTGTACGCCAATCCATCAGATGTGCCGACCCAAAGACCGATCGAATCCACGGCCACGGTATTCACATCAGTCACATAGATCTGGTCTCCGGACGCTTCATCTTTATAATTCATAAACCATGCCCAGGTTTCACCATAATCGATGGATTTATATAATCCTAAATCAGTCGCCGCAAAAGCTACCGAATCCAGGAAGGCAAAATTATGTGTAAAATATCCGTCCTGAACGATCCGCCAGGATAATCCCTCATCTTCGGTTATGGAAATCGCGCGATACTCATCCTCACCCAAGGCTTCAATTGTCGCGGCCCAGATTAAATCACGCGAGCTGGATGTTTGACGTCCAATCGCCACCACGAAGTTACCGGAAATAGGTTCAGCTTGATTTTCATGGTTAAACGTCGTCCAGGTTTCCCCTTCATCCGTACTTTTATGGATGCCCCCCGCAGTACCGGCCCAGAGAATGCCTCCTTCATAAATCACCGAAAATGCACGATGCTCAAGATATTCCAGAACATTAAACGGTTGACCGTCTACTGTAATCACTTCCCATTCGCTTCCATTATCTTCGATACGGGAGCGTCGCAGCCCTCCTCCAAAACTCGCGATCCAGATATAATTATCAGAGATGGCGATATCATAGGTTAAATTCTGGACATTCGTGGTTGTCGGCGCGTATCGGGTTTCATCACGGGAATCGATGGGCTGGTGTATCCAGTGCCACGTATCGCCATGATCGGTGGAATAACTCAATCCGCCTCCTGCATCGAGCAGACCGGCAGTGGCTGTTACGGTATCAAAGGCAGTCGCAATCCAAATCAACGCCCCTTTGACAGCCACTGCACTTACACCCCCTTTGCCGATCCCGTCGGCGCGAGTAATCGTGCGCCAGGTTGCACCGCGATCTGTGGTCACCATCAGCCCCTTGTTTGTGCCTGCCCAGACATGATCTCCGTCAATCACAATATTATCGATCAGATTGCTGGCGATTCTGGAGTCTCCGCCTTGATTCATCACAAACGCATCAGGGTGAAGGTCACGACTGATGAGCGGAAGGGAACAGAAAATTATCAATATAA
Organism: Candidatus Zhuqueibacterota bacterium; assembly: GCA_013202295.1. Taxonomy (GTDB): domain Bacteria; phylum Zhuqueibacterota; class QNDG01; order QNDG01; family JABMRT01; genus JABMRT01. Next base: position 5,952 of record JABMRT010000049.1, on the reverse strand, counting down.
TTTGGATGAACAACCGCATCAGATTACTCCACTTCCAGGAAATGGGTTAGCACGTCACTTCGGGCATCACCTCGGTCTTCGGCGTAAAAATCAAACTGATACGTGCCCGCATCATTTGAAGGTGAGATTACAATCAAGATTGTAAATATCCCATCACCAGCGATTTCGTCGCCATTCTCCACCGTGTCGCCATCATCATACATGCGGAAAGGATTGCCCCCGGAGGGCTCTCCATCCGGTTTTGTGACATTGAAATAAACACGCTCAATATCATCCAATCCCTGAGGATCATCCACTTCAATGGAGATCGCGAAGGGTTCTCCCAAATTTCGAGAAACCACGGCTGGCGCGTTAAGATTAGAAAGCACGGGTGGTTCATTCGGCAGAGAGACAATAATTGTTTCAACAAGGGCTGGACTGAGCGCACCCGCATGATCTGAGGCTTGGATCCGGACCAGATAATCACCCGGTATACGGATTTCGGAACTCAGATCGATCTCCAGAGAAAAGATACCGTCGGATGCAGCTGCATCCCCTGAAGCGCCGTCATCCTTCAGGCGGATACGTTTAAACGGAGCCGGACTTCTCGGCAGATATAAATCACACCAGACTGAATCCACATCTGTGAAGCCTTCTTCATCTGTGACATGAACTGAGAAGAAGACTTGGGGCAGCATCTGACGGATCAGTGTGTCCGGCAATACCGGTTCTGTTAGATTTGGAGGATGGTTGAGGTCTCCGGATAGTACATGGAACACAGCTGAAAGCGTGTCGCTTTCATGACCATCCACATCAAACGCCTGAAGGATGAGACGATATGTGCCTGCTCGTTCCTGAAAATGTTGAGGATTGAGAGGCAGAGAAAAAATACCATCATGAGGGATGATATCCCCGGCCAATCCGTCATCCGTGAGTGTATCTTGCGCAATTTCTGAATTGGATTCAGTAATAGTGAGGCAGACACTCTGAATATCATCATACCCTTGTGGATCGGTGACCCTTATAGAAATTCGTGTTTGAGATAGATCAGCCAGAAGCACCGAATCCGGCGTGTTGAAAGTGCCAAGAATGGGAACTTCACCTGTAACAGGCTTTACGGGATCTTTCATGGTGCACTGTGTAAGAATCAGCAGAAGGATGCCCATGAATGCAATAGAACTATATCGGTTTACACTCAAAATCCTGTCTCCATAAAAAAATCCGAACGGATTTGGACTTTACGACAACACTCGTAAGTATCCCAGATGTTCGGATTATAACATGCCTCTTCAATGAATCTCCGTGCGATAATTTCACAAAAATCAACGATCTGTTAACAAGAGATTGAAGAGGCCTCCTTTATTAAAATCGAAAATAAAGTACTGAATCGAGATCCAAAAGTCAAGGTTTTTTCGGTAAGCGATCAAGAAAAAAGGCCGTCCGATGAATCAGCCGAACGGCCCAATAATAACAAATCCGTTTTATCGCATTAATGAGACCTTGCGTACCAGATGATCTTTAAGAGTCGATATCTGAATCAGATACACACCGCTCGCAACCGGGCGGCCATTTTCAGTTGTGCCATCCCAGGACATATGATGATATCCTGCTTTCATATCTTCATCGAGCAGCACTTTGACTCGTTTTCCGAGAATATCATAAACCGAGATTTGCACATTGGAATCTTCAGGCAGCTGATAGTCAAATTGTGTATTGGGATTAAATGGATTGGGATAGTTCTGGGTTAGCCTGAATTCATTCGGGATTGGACTGACACCTATCACACTCATCGGACCAAAAAATGAGCTTACTCCTTCGGTAGAGATCTCTTCGATCTTGTACCAGTAAACCACATTATCCAGAACGTTTTTATCATTGTAGACATACTCTTTTGACGAAGATGCATTCCCTCGCCCGGGTATTAATTGGGTGGTGATGCGTTTAAATTCACTCTTATCGGATTCGCTACGCCAAATATGAAAACCAGCGCAACTCACTTCACTCTCAACTTCCCAAAGCACAGACACTCCATTTTCCCGACTGGCTGTGGCAGAAATATTGGTCATGGTAACCGGAAGGGAAATATCCCCATTGCCTTCATATGTGATGGTCACTTCTTCAAGATCAGCATCTTGCATACCGGTATTGATTTCATCCCATGTGATCCCTGAATTTTCACCTGTATCGTCAATGAGCCAGATTACAGTCAATAACGTATCCCAGGTGTCTAAAGGTGGATCATAACCTTGATTAGCAGTACCTTCTAAAACACATTTAACTTGTAATTGGGGAACATTAACCTGGACAGAGAACGTGTAATCGAGTACGTCTAGATTATTGGCTTTAATTGTGGCATTCAGGCTGTCATAGAAAGGTTCATTTGCACCGAAGGCTGCCGCATTGAAGTCAAAATACCAGTCGCACTGACCCAACATTCCAATTTTTCCTAAACCCACATCCCAGGCATCTGTTCTTCTTATCAGAAGTTCAAATTTGCAGGAATCCGCATCAACTCTTATGCTATCAATACGCATATCACAGGTTTCAGCAAGCAGAAGAGTTGAAAGCAGTAAAAGAACAACACTAAAGATGATAGCACTCGTTTTCATAAAAACCCCCAATTGTTCAATTCAAAGTTCATTTCCATTTAAACAACATCTTAATTCACATTCGTATTCGCGTCTCTATTTGCAATTGCCAGGTTCGCATCACTGATTGTCACAATGCCAGACAAATTATAATCTGAGATATGATAACCCACATCGTCGCGATTGGTGATCGCCAAATTGGCATCTGAAATGGTGACAATTCCGGATTCATTTCCATCACCAGCGTTCAGACCCCATACGCCTGTTTCCACCTCTTTCGCGCGGTCGGCATCTGCTCCATAATATTGGGTTAGAGCAGTAGTGAAATTATACTGCGAAGTGGGAGACGTATCGAGAGCCTGAGCTGCTGTACTCATCACGGCCAGATGGTTACGGTGACGAACCACAATAAAATAGTCATCATCTGCCACGCCTGATATCTGCAAATCTGTGGTTGAGCCGTCTTCATCAACAATTTCTCCGTTGCTTTTCACAAAGAACGATCGCTGTGCCACCGCAGAGCCAGTGGCTGAAGTGCGTAGCTCAACAAAGACCCAGTCAGTGACGCCAGCCGGTACTGTCGATACAGTTCGTCCGTCACTGTAGGGAGAGGTTGTTGGAATATACCCATTTGTTTTTAGAGTGGTAGTCATGCTGCCGCCAGCTTGGTAAGAACCTTGCAACCAGACTTTAATTTTTGCATACACGTGATTAAGAACTCCGGTACCCTCGATCGTAATATCATACGGATCCTCATCCGCATCGTTGCTGGCAATATCGATAGCCAGGCTAAATGCCCCAGCAGCATCCACATCAAACGAAACGTTCAAAGTGCCAGTACCCCCGGCTGCTACGTTCAGGGGCAGCGACGTAACCACTGCAAATCCACTGCTATTGACATAGCTGGAAGCCGTAACACCTGTCACACTTAGCGGAGCTGTACCGGCGGTGTTATCAATGGTGTAGGTCAAGTTCACTGTGCCCACGGTCTGACTTCCCACGTTGTCCGTGCCAGTATCGGTGATGGACGTACTGGCAGGCCGCTGAACATCTATCTCAGGCTCCGTATAGGTATCAAATGCTGCCAATGCATCAGCACGGCCATACCCGAATACATTATCAAAACCCGCCGTACCCAAATCAACGGATGTGGTCAAAATTCTATCACGAATATCATCGCCTGCATCACCCGGCAATTGCGCCCAAAGCTGTGCGCACACAGCAGAGATATGAGGCGCAGAAGCGGACGTGCCGTAAAATCTCCAGTCTGAAACAACCAATTGGCCGAAACCGCCTGCGCCTGTAATAACACCGCCGTCCGTTCCGACGATGTCCGGTTTCGATCTCGATACTGATGCGGGATACGTGATTGTACAGGGTCCTTGTGAAGAGAAACTCTCAATCGTTGTGGGCGTGGTGACGCGAACCGCACCAACTGCGACTGCACCTACCACAGCAGGATGACCAAATATGGCATCCACAGGTGAAATATTATTTGAATAGGCTGAACAACCATTTGGATAAATATAAACTTCCAGATTTTTTGTTGATCCACTTGTTTTTTGCACAACAATTGGATAATCATCAGTTGTTGCCGCAGTATAACTAATTACCTCCAAAGGATCATCATTCCCATCTTGAACAACCACACTCTGGGCAACTACAGTCTCTCCCGTTGCTTCGAATAAAAAAAGATTATAATCATTCCCGGATGAACCGAACGCATCATTCCATTGAAGTACAATTATTACACTCTCACCAATTTCCATGTCTAAATACAAATAAGGACTATTTTCATCACCGCTGAAAGTGTGGAGTGGTGTTTCTTGTAAACTGGTGTAGTCACCTTGATAATGACTCGTCCCGGCATTTCCGGCAGCAGACACATAAATGATGTCATTCGCAGACAATACAGATGCGACATGAGATGCAACTGTACCATCTTCATAAAAGGGTTGTGTAAGCCAGCCAACATCGTCACAAATGACATCACAGCCGGCACTGACCAGGTCGGAAATTGCACTGTTAAATGCCACAAAATTGCCACCAAGATCATGAAAGTAAAGATCTGCGGCAGGTACCATATCATGTACAATTTCAAGCATGGCAGTACCTTCGTCACCCCCAATTGCATTACTCAAGATAGTAAGACCGGAGTCGTCTGCAGGCAAGTCGCTGGTTGCTTGTGCGGCTGATCGTGTATCCACACCGTCCGAAATAATTCCAACTTTTATACCTGAACCGGATTGTGAGTATGTGGTCCGCACATCCGATGTTTTATGAATTCCATCCCCTTCTGTGGTTACAGACCCTGTTCGAACAATTGGCGGCATCACAGTACGGATACTTTTCACAGCATCCAGTGAGGCAATCTTCTCAAGTTTGTCTACTTCAACCCAGGCAACGACGAGTGAATTTTTAGTGTCCACATCAGTCACTCTGCTCGCAAGGGACTCAATCTGGCTTATTTGTGCTGCAGGTTGAAGTTTGATATAGACATACACTTTGGACTTCACGACCTGGTCAATAGTAAAAACATCCACTTCATCCGACTGAAACTGTTTCATCCCCTTCATTGATGCAATATGGGTCTGCAAAGTTGTTCCAATGGGCAAATATTTCCGATCGATCAACTGAACCAAATCCGTACTTAATTTCTTTTGACTATCTGATAATTGTGATATGACTGTCTTTTGTAGTGAAGATAAGACAGGAGAAAAGCTGCCTTTATATTCTTGCCCAAGCATCGTAGATGCAATAAAGAGAAAGAAAATAAAAGTCATTCTTCTCTTACAATACTTCAAATATGCAATCATGTTATTCGCCTCTTTTGTATGACTCACCTTCAGAATGTGTCTGAAAGAAGAATAAAAGCACATATGCACTCTGTTTGAAGTGTACCCATTTATCAATTTCCAAAAAAGGCTGAATTCAACATCGACTTATTGTCGAGTTTTTAAATATAAAGCAAATATATCTGAATGCAAAATATTTTTTAAGCCTTTTTTTTCTGGATTCCTCAAATTGGTTTAATGCACCAGTGCCACCATATCACCAACTGCAACTTCCATACCAATAAGACGCACGTGCGCAGAGAAATCATCTCCTTGATATCACACTTTGATGACTAAGCACATTATTGTTTTCAACAAGTAATAATATAAATATTTTGCAGCTTTGGAATAATTAAGCAAGTATAATTGATTATAAAATGATTGCCAAGCCATTTATCGATAATATCACATTAATGTACCAGCGCCACCATGTCCCGAACTGCGGCTTCCATACCAATAAGACGCACGTGCGCAGAGAAATCATCTCCTTGATATCACACTTTGATGACTAAGCACATTATTGTTTTCAACAAGTAATAATATAAATATTT
>JABMRT010000048.1 GCA_013202295.1 Candidatus Zhuqueibacterota bacterium | reverse complement strand
GCTGGTAGTCTTTGTCCTCATCTTGCAATTCGCACCCATGGTGTTTGACGGATTGTCTCCCACAGGAACTGATGTGATCGGCGGGTTGGGTAAGGTGCATCAGGTTAAGCAGTTTGAAAAAGAGACCGGCGAACGCCCATTGTGGAATCCCTATGTTTTTTCCGGCATGCCGCTTTATCATCGGCTCTCCGCGCATGACTTTAGCGTGGAGCAAATTGTCAACACAGTGTTCAATACGACAGGCCGCCGTTGCGTGGTTTATTATGTGATTGGCGCAATCGGATTCTTTTTCCTTGCCCAGTTTCTCGGTGTACCGGTTTGGGGTGCGGCTCTGGGATCCCTTGCTTTTGTACTCATGCCCCATTATGAAGTCCTGATTCAGGCCGGGCATTTCCAAAAATTTCGCCCCCTTATGTTTCTGCCGTGGGTGGTTCTCACCTTTCTTTATCTGCTGAAGCAGGGCAACTGGATGAGTGTCGCCCTGTTTACGCTGGCCTTTGCGACACAGGTGCGAACCAAGCATTATCAGATCGTTTTTTATACCCTTCTCATCCTTGTCTTTTTAGCTGTACCATATATTGTCCAACGAATTCGTGAGAAGGAGTGGAAACAGCTTTTATCCCGGATCGGATTGTTTTCCATCGCGATGTTACTGACCCTGTTGATGAGCTTGCAGGTGCTTTGGACCGTGAAGGAGTATGCGCCCTATTCCATTCGGGGGGGATCGGGTGATGGCACAAGAACGGGGCTGGATTATGATTACGCCACAGGATGGTCATTCTCGCCCAACGAGATGCTGAGTCTGGTGATCCCGGATGCGTATGGCCGTTCTTCGGCTGTCACCTACAAAGGCGATGCGGTGACCCAATTAAAGAATCGACGGATTCCCGGATATTGGGGGGGCATGCCGAGCACGGAGGGCGGAGATTACATGGGTGTGGTTGTGGTCATCCTTGGTGTGATCGGTGTGATCGCCGCATTTCGAAAGAGACAATCCGAAATGATGGCCCTGTCCGTTTTTCTTCCCTTTGCCTTTCTGCTTTCGTTCGGGAATCATTTCCCATTGTTACACAAATTCTTTTTTAAATTTATGCCTTATTTTGACAAGTTCCGTGTGCCGTCGATGATTCTGACTGTGATCTATTTTTGCGGAGCGGTTCTGGCTGCCTGGGGGCTGAAGACCCTATTAGAAAGTAAGATTGTCTTAACCTGGAAAAAACCGGTTCTGATAGTAGGTATTATTCTGATTGTGATTGCACTCTTCCCCATTCTTTTTAAATCGGCATTCAGCTTTGAGAAAGCAGGTGAGGCAGGTCGATACCAAGAAGGCATGATTGAGTTGATCAAAGCGGCCCGGTATGATCTGATGAAGCAGGATGCTCTCCGCATGTTATTTTTTACTGTGCTTGCCTGTGGAACACTCTTTTTCTTTACCACAGAGCGGCTGACAAAATTGGCACTTGTTGTGATTCTGGGCGGCCTGCTTATCGTAGACATGATTCAGGTGGACAGGCGTTTTCTGCAAAATCTCAATTCAAAAGAGCGTCTTGAAACCCGCTATTTTGCGCCGACTCCAACCAATCGTTACCTCCTCCAGGACAAATCAACTTATCGCATTTTCCCGCTTCAGCAGGATGTGTGGGCCAACAATGACTGGAGTTACTATCATCAAAATGTCGGCGGGTACGATCCGGCAAAACTGCGTGCCTATCAGGATGTAATCGAATCGTGTGTATATCAGGGATGGGATCGTGAGCTTCCTATTAACTGGAATATTCTGAACATGCTGAACGCAAAATATCTCATCTACCCCGGACAGCTGGATAAGCCGTGGCTCAAGCTGGTCCACTCAGATAATGAGAATAAATTGCTGACGTATGAGAACACACAAGCGCTTCCCCGTGCGTTTTTCGTGGGTGCTACCGAGGTGATTTCCGAACATCAAAAGCGTCTGATGCGGATGAATGACCAGTCCTTCGTACCCGACTCAGTGGCGATCCTTGAGAAGCTGCTGGATGCAGACATTGCCATGCCTCAAGTCTCCTCTACCCGCGTGACGAAATTCGAACCCAACCGGATTCATTTTGAGGTAGAAACAGATGTGCAATCCCTGCTTGTGGTGAGTGAAGTGTATTATGCCAAAGGATGGACCGCGAAAGTAGATGGCCAGGAAACACAGATTTACAAGACCAATCATATCCTGCGATCCATTGTCGTGCCCGCCGGATCGCATGAAGTGACCATGGAATTTGCACCGCAATCGTTCACGATTTCATCGAAACTCTCCGGCTTGATTAATGGATTGATCCTGCTGGCGATTGCAGTGCTTGGCGTTTTTCAATGGAAGAAACGTAGAAAGGAATCCGCCTGATTGGCTGACCCCCTAAAAAAAGTCCTCATCATCGCATATTACTGGCCGCCAGCTGGTGGTCCGGGGGCAATTCGAATTGTCAAGTGGGTGAAATATTTGGTCCGCCTGGGTTGGCAGCCAATCGTCCTTACGGTAAAGGATGGGGAATTTCCATACCATGATCCAGGTTTGGTTCAGGAAATTCTTGAAGATGTACCCGTTCATCGCACGAATGCACCGAGTCCTTTCACACTTTATAAAAAGATTACGGAAAAAAAATCCGGCGATTCACTTCCGGTGGGTGTGCTTTCCCTTGAAAAGAGAGGATTTTTCGACAAACTATCCAGCTGGATACGGTGCAATCTTTTCGTTCCGGATGCGAGAATCGGATGGATAAGGCAGGCGACAAAGAGAGCCTGTGAATTGATCCGTGAACATGACATCAAAGTCATGCTGATTTCGTCACCGCCTCATTCATCACAGCTTATTGGTCTCAGGGTGAAGAAAAAAATGAATGTCCGGTGGCTGGCTGACCTTCGCGATCCGTGGACAGAGATACGGCACTACGAATCAGTGAGCCGGTCACCCGCCACAGTCTGGCTTGACAAACACTATGAGAAACAGGTCCTTGAGACATGTGACCACATGACTACAGTCAGCAAAACGCTCGCGGCTGATTTTGAAAGATTGGGTGGATCATCCAATCGGATCTCGGTGCTCATGAACGGTTTTGACCCGGATGATTTCCCAATCAGTGAACATCCCAAAACCGATCAATTCAGAATTGTACATACCGGAAATCTTCTTGAAAATCAGAATCCGGAAGTCTTATGGCAGGCACTCCAGAGGCTGCTCGATAGTGATCCGAAATTGAAAACAGTATTGAAGATTCGCCTCACGGGACGGACGCATCCCGCTGTGATTAAATCCAATAACCAGTATGGACTTGAACCGTATCTCTTGCAACAGCCATTTATCCCTCATGATTCAATACTGCATGAGATCCAGAATGCGTCTCTGCTTTTTGTGACTGTTCCGAATGTTACAAAAAACAGAGGCATTGTAACGGGTAAGCTGCTTGAATACACGGGCAGTCGCTGTCCGATTCTTGTTATTGGGCCCATGGACGGTGATGCGGCAGATATCGCTAGATCGCTATCCAACAGCCGGGCCGTCCAATACAACAATGTGGACGCCTGTCAGGAATTTGTTCAATCCATCTATCAGAGCTGGTTGGATGACAGGCTCCCTGAGCCGGAACCGGCACAAATCGAGGCGTATTCGAGATTGAAAGCGGTTAAAGATCTCACGGAATTGCTGGCGTCCTGAACAATGAGACAGAAACTTAAAAAAATATCTTTTATGTTTTCCAAGTTGATGACTGATTTTAAACGTGACCAGCAGGTCTATCAGTTGGCCGGGGACATGAATTCATCAATACTCGGTACGTATTATTTCCTTTTCCGCGAAAGCCGGATTGCATCAGGCAAGGACCAGACCTTGATTCAAAAGTTTGATGAAAACGGTATTCCCATCAATGCGACCTACATTGACGTGAAAGATCAGGATTACGTCTATTTTCCCATTTCTATTGGTCAGCTTGGTTTGGCCGTATATCACACATTTTTAGAGAGTCAGTCCGACACAGATCGAAACCGGTTTCTTAAATTTGTGGACTGGTTTTATGATCATGCAGAAGAAGATCCGACTCTGGGTGTGCGATGGATGACGCATGTGCCTTTGCCGCAATACCGAAATCCGGGACCGTGGCAATCGGCGTTCTCACAGAGCCGGAGTATTTCCATTTTACTTCGGGGATTTCAGCTGACAGGCGATCAAAAATATGCGGATATGGCAGAAGCAGCGCTCGTTCCATTTACCAGGCAAGTGTCAGAGGGTGGGGTAACATCGTTGACTCCCTGGGGGCCGTTTTACGAAGAATATCCTGCAAAAGTACCCACACTCGTTTTAAATGGATTGATTTTCTCATTGTGTGGTGTGAAGGATTTTGTGCGCGTTTTTCCGAAGCACAAACAGGCAGGGGAAATATTTGAGAATGGCGTGAAGACGCTGAAGAATATCTTGCCCGAATTTGACATGGGATACTGGTCCCGGTATAATTTATGTATGGCAGGCTGGTATCCTGATCCGGATCCGGCGACTATCGGATATCAGCGTTTGCATGGCACGCAGTTGGAAATGATGTTTAAGCTGACTGAAGATCCGGTCTTCGCGGATTACGCAAAGCGTTTCCGAAAACAAGACAATCCTCTAAGCTGGATGCGGATGTTTGGCCTCAAATACCGCGCGCTCAGCCAACTGAAACGAATTTAATGTGGCTATGGTAACTCAAAAAATACCGACTTTGGGATTGGCCCTTGATCAGGATGCGCCACTCTATCCAGAATGGGAATATACCTGGCGGCAAATATTTCGGATGCTGGGGGCCGAATTTGTCCTCATCGAATCAGACGACATTCCGCCGATTGTGATTCGTTATGGTGAACCTAAAAATCCGATACCCGGTGACCGGTTTATCATCAGCATTCCCGAAACACTTCGTTCAGGGCCAGTGCACCTGGCCGCGCAGGACAAACCTTGCCGGATGGAGCGAGTGGGCGGTCCAATCTCTCTGCCGACAGAGTGCTTCTCTCTGTTTCAGAAGAAAGTATCCGCATCCAGAATAATCTGGATGCAAAGTCAGTCTGAGCCGGATTTTAATATTTCGGTCTCGGAAAACGAAGCGATTTGTTCGATTGATATCGCAGCGACGGTTTTTTATTCCCTCTCCCTTGGCAATGAAAAACGAACGCCCAAGCGTGATCAGTATGGCCGATTCAAAAGTACTTTTAGTCCGTTAGGGGAAGATTATTATCAGACTCCGGTCGTGGACAGGTTGGTCCGGCTTCTCCGTGAATTGATCCAATACGGAGCGGCCCGTCAGGGTGTTGAGGGATTCGTATCGGTTTGGCCTCATGGCAAATCCTTTGTTACGGCACTGAGTCACGATGTGGATAAATTTCAGAATTGGACATTGGCCAAGATCAAACGTTCCTGGCAGGCATCGCATTCTCTCCGGCCTCTCCTTTTAGCAATGTCTCCGATCAGCCGGTCCGGGAATTTTCGTTTCATCCATGAGTTGGAGGCCCGATACGGAGGTTCTTCCACGACTTTCCTGGTGGGTCAGAAACGGACAAAACGCGATCCCGGTTATTCCCTGAAAGACGGACGTATTCAGAATCAACTGTCCAGTCTGCCTTCCATTGGTCTTCACGGTTCATTCTCCGGCGCAACCACGTCGGGCCATACGATAGAAGAGAGACGGCGGGTCGAGGAGGCTACAGATAGACGGATAATGGGTGTTCGGTCACATTACCTGATGTTCGATCCGGATCAAACGTTCAATCTCTTCACTGAGGCTGGACTCATTTACGACAGCACCCTGGGATTCGCTGAAGCAGCAGGCTGGCGCTGCGGCACGGGTTTTCCGTATCATCCCTGGAATTTTCAGGAAAGGCAGCCGCATTCCATCCTTGAACTCCCACTCGTGGTGATGGATACGAGTCTTTTTCTATACGCCGGATTGTCTGCAGATCAAGCGTGGGAGCGCATCAGTCCCATTCTGGAGGAGACGAAGGCCAACGGCTCTTGTCTGGCGGTGAACTGGCATAACAACAATCTGCATTCCGGAGACGCGACGGGATATACGAAACTTTATGAAACGATTCTGGATTGGAGTAAATCGAACGGTGGATGGATTACAGCAACAGACAGCTTAATCCAGCACTGGAAAAAGTGATGATTCAAACCCTTAAAAAAGCAGTCAAAGCCCTTGTCCGGGCATCCCATCTGATGTCGGCCATTGTGGATGCGCCTTATTATCGAAAGGCTCTACCGTGTCAATGGCCCCCGATTTTTATTATCGGGCCACCCCGATCCGGTACAACCGTATTGTATCAACTCATCCTGCATGCTTATAATTTCGCCTATTTCTCGAACCGGGCAAACCTGTTTTATTGTTGTCCAATTACCGCAACCCAGTGGGCCCTGAAAAGCTGCAAACCTTACTCTGCCTCATTTAAAAGCCGATATGGATTTGAACGTGGATGTTTGGCACCCAATGAGGCCGGCGCGATATGGAACCGATGGTTTCCGCATGAGAAGAAAGAAGGATTTAATTACACAGACAGTGACTATTTGCCGGATCGGTCCAAACAGAAGATCCGTAATTTGATTGCGCACATAGAGAGGTCGTTCGACCGCCCGTTTATTACAAAGAATGTCAAGGGATCGGTCCGTATCCCGGCGCTGCTTGACATTTTCCCAAACGCGCTGTTTATACAGATACAACGGGATTTAAAGGATGCGGCAGTGTCCATGCTAATCCGAAGAAGAAAACAGCATCTCGATTGGGACTCTGTGATGCCCAAAGAAATCAATCAATTTAAAGGGATGGAAGATTGGCAGGAAGCGGCGCATCAGGTTCACTTTGTTGAACAGAACATCGAAACCGATATTCAGCGTCTTGCTCCGAAACAACGGCTTCAGATCAACTATCGTGATCTTTGTAAGAATCCTGCGAAAGAGATGGAACGGTTTACGGCTTTTTTAGAATCACATGGTGTTCCGGTTACACAACGGGCGAATCCCGTTCCTGAAACACTCCATTATGCGACACAAGCGCCAAATCAGGTTGTGAATGATGAGGATTTTAAACGCATCACGGAATGCTTAAAATCCCTGAAATCCGCGACAAAAGGGAAGATTTAAATATAAGAGGATTTTGTTTCCAACTCCAAAAAGGAGGGGAAGACACTGGCAAAGCAAATTGATGTTCGGATATTAAATCCAGACGATTATAAAGATTGGGAAGACTTTGTAGACAATTCGGCTCAAGGTACCATTTGCTGTAAACCATTCTGGCTCGAATGTGTGTGTGGGTCATTCCAGATATTGGGATGTTATCGAGGGGGTGAGTTGGTTGCAGGATTGCCTTTTGAGACGGTTCAAATCGGTCCAATCCGGATTGTGAAGAATCCCAAATTAACGCAGTTTCTGGGCGTGCTCTTTCATCCAGGCATTCAGGACGAATCCATCCGTCATGATATTCTGAAGCAAATCATCCAAACTCTGGAGAAACAGAATCATCGCATCGCGATCAATTGTCATTATTCCGTAAAGGATATCCGTCCGTTTGTCTGGGGGAAGTATCGGGTCATCACGCGGTTTTCATATCTTGTGGATTTATCTAATCCGGATGAGTTTCATGAACGATTCGAATCCCGCACCAAGTATGAGATTCGCAAGGCTGAGAAAAACAAGATTGAGATTGTATCCGAGGATAATATCCTGCAATTCAATGCCTTGCACCGGTTGACCTTTGAGCGGCAAAACCGAAAATGTCCCATCCCGGATGGAGTGGTTCAGAGTTTGTATGACGCGCTGAAAGAAAGGGAAAATGTCCACCTTCTTTTTGCGAAAGATGCCGATGGGTGTTACACCTCGTCTGTTTTTATTATGACAGACAGGAACAAGGCCTATTATCTCATGGGTGCGAATCATCCGGATTTCAGGGGTACTGGATCAGGCACTCTGCTTCTCTGGGAAACGATGAAGCGGCTTCATGAAGAGGGCATTCGTGAGTTTGATTTATATGGTGCAAATACTCCTTCGATTTCTTTTTTCAAGCGGGGATTTGGCGGGCGGATCGAGACCTATTTCCGGTTGGAAAAGAACCGGCTGTGGCCGTTTTAATGTGGTAAAGATCATCTTATATCAAGAAAGTTATCCAAATTAAGCATGAGTATACTTATCGGCGGACCGGGCAGCACGGGCAGTTCTCTTTTGAGAACGGTGCTCAATCGGCATCCTGAATTGTATTCGGGGGCCGAGTTGGGATTCTTTAATAAAGAGCCTGTGTTCACGGATTGGAAGCGGATTCGATCGCACCTCTTGACGCAGCTCGGTAAGCGCATGACCACACACGGTTGGTTCCCCTATGCGGCACATAATCTTTTACATACGGATTACGGTTGGTCCCGGACGGAGCTCGATGATTTGCTCAGAGGAAGTGAATCTGTTGTCGAATTTGCGGCATCCTTTTTTGAGAGACCCCTTCAGCATCGCAACGCGAAAATCTGGATTGAAAAAACACCATCGAATGCTTATTGTTTTCAACATTTTCTGAATCTATTTGAAAACGGCAAAGTCGTTCATATCACACGCAATCCGCTGGATGCGGTGGCTTCGATGGTGAATCGCGGAATGACGCCGTATTTTGCAGCGGGCAACTGGGTGTATAATAATGCGGCCGCGTTGTCAGCGGCATATGATACGCGCTATCATCGGATTACGTATGAGACAATGGTTCAGGATCCAGAAAAAACGCTGCACAAACTCACGGACTTTATCGATATTTCTTTCCACACTGAAATATTTGATCCCCGGGAGGATGAAGAAAATCAACCTTCAGGGATTGCATCATGGACCTACGCCCGTACCGGCCGGATTGTAAATCCGAAAAAAAGCACATTTGAAATATCCCAAAAATATATACAAAATCAAATTGTGACCGCACTTTCGGCCTTTCGCATTCATCCCAGACATATGAAGAAATATGGATTTAAGCAGACAAAGTGCAATGAGGTCTGTGAGGCGCTTGGATATGAATTCAGGCCCGAAATCCTTTTACCCGCTCAGATCCGGTTCCAACAAGTTCGGGATATATCACGCCGTACATTCCGATTATATGCAACACATTGGCCGAATCAACCGGGTTCCCTGTGCTTTATAAACCAAACCGATCCGATAAATTGAATAAGAAGATTCAGATTCTATTAAAACATCAAAAGGGTTTTGCCTGGCATAAAAAGGCAAACAGCTATGCAAAGGGATATCTCCATGAAGCTCGCAATGCGTTGATTCAGGGCAATTCAATGGCAGATTATTTCCATCATTGTCATTCCCTGAAAGCATTGACTGAAACCCTCCGAAACACGAATGGTTTTTTCTCCCTTGTTCTTGAACATGATGATTGTGTGCTTGCGGCTGTGGACCGGGTGCGCAGTCTGCCCCTTTTCTATGTCAAAACCGATGAGGATTTTTTAATCAGCGATGATGCTATCCACCTTCACAAAAGATTGGGTGTCATTCCGTTTGATCAAAATTCGATGACGGAATTCCTCCTTACCGGATTTGTGACCAATCAGGAAACACTTGATCCCCGAATCAATCAGATCCAGGCGGGTGAGGCACTTTCGCTTTGTAAAAAGTCGGGCGATATTCAAACATCCCGTTATTATCTATATACACATCAACCTATTCAGGCCGATCCGGAAGAGATGATCAGTCATCTAAATGATGTGAACGAGAAGGTTTTCGACCGCTTGATCCAATTTCTAAACGGGCGGCAGGCGGTGATTCCGCTCAGCGGCGGCAATGATTCGCGCATAATCGTGCAGATGCTCAAACGCGGCGGTTATCAGAATGTGCTCTGTTTTTCGTACGGATATCGCTGGCACTGGGAAGTACGGATTTCGAAAGCTGTGGCCGATCATCTCGGGTATGATTGGAAATTTGTACCATTCAGCCGTAAGCAATGGTTTGATTGGAACCAGTCTCCCGAGCGCCGTGCTTACTGGCAATACGGCAGTAATCTTACATCCATGGCGCATCTTCAGGACTGGCCCGCAGTGATGGAATTAAAAGAAAAGCATCTCATTGATCCTGATGCAGTCTTTGTTCCGGGTCATTCCGGTGATTTTTTAGGCGGAAGTCATTTACCGGTCCAATTCTCAAAAAAGGAATCCTGGACCGATGCAGAGTTATTATCCACAATTCTCAAAAAACATTATCAATTGTGGAATTGGAAAATCCAGCGCGAACAACTCGCTCCCCTTTTTTCGGATAAAATCAGGGCGGCCATTTCGCCGGAATCCACCTTGAGTGCGGAGGCTGCTGCGGATCGGTTTGAATTGTGGGACTGGCAGGAGCGTCAGGCCAAAATGATCTGCAATTCAGTGCGTGCCTATGAATTTTGGGGATACAGCTGGAGCTTGCCCCTCTGGGACCATGCACTGCTTGAGTTCTGGTCAAGTGTGCCCCTCTCACTCCGGTTGAACAGGCAGCTCTATCTCAAACATATTCAGCAATTTCATGCTGCGTCAGTGCAGCTACCTACTGCACTCGAAAAACGAGCAACACGCATGGTCTATCGCATTTCGGATGAAAAATACGGCCGCCTTACAGGTGATCGATCCCTCATCAACTCATGGTTTGTGCGAAACAGGGATGTGCTGCCTGATCTGAAGCCATCATTTATCAATCCGAATCGATTGACTCTTCGCGAATCAATCAACGGATTGAATACGGCCATGCTATTGTCCGAATTGTCCAATATAGAAGAATGATCCACAATGTTTAATAAAATCAAAAAAACCATTAAGCATTCGGCCTTTTACTCGCTTGGCAATATCAGCTCCAAACTGGTGGGATTTATCCTGCTGCCCATTTACACGCGTCAGATTTCCGTGGCCGATTACGGGGTGCTGGGTCTGTTTGAGGCTATGAATATGCTGGGAGTGGCCGTAGGTGCCATGGGGCTCTATCAGGGTTTGCTGCGCTGGCACAATCTTTCCAAATCCGAAGTTGAAAGTAAACGGCTGGTGGGTACGGTTTTTCTGTTTTTGCTAATTATGGGTGGTCTCCTCACAGCGCCAACGGTTTTGTTCCGTGAGCAGCTTTCCATTTTCTTTTTTAAAGAGGGTGGATATCAGACGCTGTTTGTCTATTTGGCGCTGGCCGTTTCCTTCCGCATTTTCGGACGCCTAGAACTCACACTGCTTCGCAATGAAGAAAAATCCCTGTTCTACTCCGTTTGCATCGCGACCCAGTTCACGGTCAGTTTAATCCTGAATATCCTCTTTGTGGCAATTCTTAAAATCGGAATCCGGGGCATTCTTATTTCTCAAGCGATTTCCAATGGATTGCTTTTTCTCATCCTGCTGCCATATCTGCTCAAACGCATTTCGTTTTCACCCATGTTTGGCGTGCTACGAAAGATGCTCAAATTCAGTTTT
This sequence comes from Candidatus Zhuqueibacterota bacterium, assembly GCA_013202295.1. Lineage (GTDB taxonomy): Bacteria > Zhuqueibacterota > QNDG01 > QNDG01 > JABMRT01 > JABMRT01. Next base: position 12,666 of record JABMRT010000048.1, on the reverse strand, counting down.
CCCCTGATGCTGGCCACGGCGGCTGCAACATTGATCGCGATGGGCGATCGGTATCTGTTTAGCATGTTCGGTACACTTCATGATCTCGGATTGTACAATCTTGGATATAAATTCAGCAATATCCTGAAGATGTTTGTTGTGGATGCCTTCGCGCTGGGTTTGCCGGTGATTGGCTGGCAGATGATTCGAAATGACAACACGCCGAAACGATTTTTTTCAAAACTGATGACCTATCTTGTATTCGGGCTCAGCGGGGTGGCACTGGCATTATCTCTGTTCACGCGAGAGATCATTGAAGTTTTGCTCGATCCGGCCTATTTGAACGCTTACATTGTGGTTCCTTTTCTTTTATATCGTGTCGTGCTTCTCGGCATGCAAAAGATCTATTTCTTTGAATTGCAAATCCCGAAGAAAACGCATCTGATTACCGTGATCCTCTTAATTGAAGCAGTGATTGATGTGGGATTGAACATTTATATGATTCCGCGCTGGGGTATTATCGGCGCAGGATGTTCCATCAGTCTTGCATTCACGATTGCCACTCTGCTCGCGTACTGGCTTGCCCAGCGGCATTATCCAGTTGTTTATGAAACCAGAAGGCTGATGATTATTTTATTGATCACGGTGGGATTGTTCGCGCTCTCTTTGATCTTTTCCGGGTATGGATTTGGAATTCGGTTAATCGTCAAGAGTCTCATCGTGCTTCTCTATCCCACGCTATTTTTCGTAGTCAAATTTTTCGAGTCGGTTGAATTGGAACGGATCCGGGATGTGGCTGTTCAATTTCATATATTGAAACCGAGGAAGGATACCACTCCCCAAAATGGAATTTAACCTTTTCAGGATTAATCCATGAAAGCATTGATACAAAGAGTCTTCGGAGGATTTAAAGGCATCCTCTTCATTCTGGCGGTGGCAGTCGGATTCTTTCTGCATTTGTATACGCAGCACATTGTCGGGCAGCTGAGAGATGAAGCGCGGTCGCTGGTTCAATTTTACGCGCAGATGATAGCCCGTGTGGCAGAAACCGAATCCTCTTCGGATCTCAGCTTTCTGTTCGATGAGATCATCCAACGCACCAATTTCCCCTTGATCCAAACCGATTCAGAGAACACGCCGGTCGGGTGGAAAGAGATTGATGTGGATCCGAGAGATCATTCACCCGAAGCTATGGAGCGGGTTCAGAAAATCCTTCGGCAAATGGAACGTGAAGGCGAACCGGTGAAGATTAATTACAGCGAATCGCAGTATGGATTTTTGTATTACGGGGATAGCAAGTTGATCTGGCGGTTGCAATGGGTGCCATATGTCCAGGTCGGTATTATCGGATTTTTTATTCTGTTGGGTCTTGTAGGATCTGCGCAAATCCGACAGAGTGAACAGCGTCACATCTGGGTGGGCATGGCCAAGGAAACCGCGCATCAGCTTGGCACCCCAATTTCGTCGCTCCTCGGCTGGCTTGAGATTTTAAAGTCAGGGCCGGTGAAGGATCAGGAGCAGATGATTGTTGAAATGGAAAAGGATATAAAACGGCTGGGCATGGTCACGAACCGGTTTTCCCAGATCGGGTCTCGCCCGGATTTGCAAGAAATGGATCCGCTTCCCATCCTGAAAAATGTGATCGATTATATTAAACGGCGTGCGCCGCAATCCGGTAAGCGGGTTGAGATCAAATCGCAATTAGAACCACTGGTTCCTGTGAGATTGAATCCAGGATTATTTCAATGGGCAATTGAAAATGTGCTCAAGAACGCGCTTGATGCGATGGACAAGCCGGAGGGGAAGATCCTCATTCGCGCAGGTCAGGAACCTGAGCGCAGACGGATTTGGGTGGAGATTGAAGACAATGGCAAGGGGTTGGATAAAAGCCAGGCCAAGAAGATATTTAAACCGGGATTCTCCACGAAAAAGCGGGGATGGGGTCTCGGCCTCTCACTTGCGCGGCGGATCATCAAGGAGTATCATGGCGGCAAAATGGTAGTGAAATGGACGCAGCCGGGGCGGGGTGTGATTATGCGAATCGAATTGAAAGTTCAAAAATAGCTTATGCAAATCGGATTTGTCGGAGATACCAGTTTTACAGGCACATTTCGGGAGCGATTGCTTTCCGGTGAGGATGTCCTGTCTGCCGGTTTACAGGATTTGCTTCGGGCCAATGATTTCAATGTGTGCAATTTCGAAGGGCCGGCTACTGAAGCATCCAATATACTTCGAACCGATTTAAGGGTGGTGAGTCCGCCGCAAAGTGTGATGTATTTGTTCGACTGCAATTTTAACATCTTTAATCTTGCGAATAATCATGTGTTTGATTGCGGTGAAGCTGGCTTCTCGGACACCATTCGAGAGATTCAAAAATCGGGCGCCAGGTATTTCGGCGCGGGACAGAATATAGATGAAGCTTCCAAGGTTCTGTACGTTGAGGGCAACGATATTCACGTGGCCCTGATCGGATTCGCTCACAAAGAGGGGATGATAGCATCCAAGGATCGACCGGGTGTTTTCTGCGAGACCGATAGGGAACTCTTGAATCAGCGCATTTGTGAAGCCAAAGCAAACGCGGATTGGGTAGTGGTGAATTATCATGGGGGTGAAGAGTTTACGTTGTTCCCTATGCCGCGAAGACGCAGATTCCTGCACGATTTATCTGCCCTAGGTGTGGATGTCATTATCGCGCATCATGCCCATGTATTTCAAGGAGTGGAAAAGATTCAAAATACTACTCTATTTTATTCCCTGGGAAATTTTATGTTTGATGTGCCCATTCTCAGGGCGCGATCACATACAGCGCAATCCGGAATGGCGGTACTCCAATTCCAGAAGGATTTATATAAATATAAAATTCATTCCCTCCGGATCGATTATGAACGGGGATGTGTTGAAACTGTTGAGGATTTCGATCCCAGTTTAGAGCATTTGTCCGACTTTTCCATATATCCCAAAACATGGCGACGGGACGCAGCCCGTGTGATCCGGGAATCCCGAAAACCGATTCATTCATACTCCGGGGCCGCTGCCATATCACCAAGCGTCTCCAAATCAAGGAAATTAAGGAAATTAAAGAAGGTTATAAAAGAGATCACCGGATTATTCACAAATCCAATCAAGCGAAGTTTATATTCGGCTGCTCTGCGTTACATGATGATGGATCGACTCTTTTCATCCAATACTAAAAACCATTCAGGTGAGTCATGTTAAAAAAAATGCATAAAGCACTCAAACGCAACCTTCCGAAATCAATCGTCGAGATTCTCCTAGTCCTGTCGGATTTAAAAGATGCTTTCGCGTGTGCGGCGTTTTTGTTTCAAAAGGAACTGCCGATTTCCTTTTTACAGCGATGGCAACTCATTCGTTCGTTTTATCGAATTAGCGCAAGGGTGGATAGCCCGCATACACAGCGTGAAATTCTGGCTTATGTGAAAACCATTCTTTCAATCCCAAATGGAATGAAAGGCGTGGTTGTTGAAGCCGGATGCTTCAAGGGCAGCAGCACGGCCAAGTTCAGTCTGGCTGCCGACTTGGCGGATCGGGAATTGGTGGTGTGCGATTCGTTTGAGGGAATTCCGGAAAATGAGGAGGAGCATGGCCGGGACATTTTTGGAAAATCAGCTGGATTCGCACAAGGCACCTATCGCGGCGGTCTGGATGAAGTCAAGGCCAATGTATCCCAATTTGGGAAAATTTCTTGCTGCCGATTCATCAAGGGCTGGTTTGATGACACGCTTCCGCAATTCAATGAACCGGTCGCTGCCGCTTATCTCGATGTCGATCTGGTTTCCTCCACGAAAACGTGCATACAATATTTCTATCCGTTACTCCAATCCGGCGGCGCTCTCTTTTCACAGGATGGACATTTGCCGCTCATTATCCAACTCTTTCAGGATAAAATATTCTGGCAAGATGAAATCGGGATTACCGTACCCATGGTGTACGGCCTGAATCAGAGAAAGCTGATCCATATTCGCAAATCTTAGGATAAATTATCCACTTGAATTTTTATCAGACCGCAAGTTTTCACCTGATCCGGTGTTTCATTTAAAATATGCAGGATATGAAACAAAAACAAAAACCAAATCCTTCCAGCACGGAGTTGATGCTTCGGGTGAAGCAGGGTGATGAATCCGCTTTTCGTGAAATCGTCGAACAATTTCAGGACGATGTCATCGGGCTTTGCTATCGGTATCTCGGTAATCAGGTGGATGCCGAAGAGGTGGCTCAGGAAGTATTCATCAGGTTGTACCAGTCACGGGACTCGTATGAACCCAAAGGCAAATTGTCTACCTTCCTTTACAGAATTACCGTTAATCAATCCCTGAACACAATTCGAAATAAAAAACGAAGAAAATGGTTTTTGCTCGATCAAGCCCAATCCAATCCATCCCTGTCAGATCCAGATGATCCTGAAAGCGCATTGGAGAGTCGAGAGCAAGAAGCGGCAATCCGGAAGGTTGTGGACACGCTTCCTAAGAATCAGAGAACCACGTTGATCCTCAGGCGTTATCAGGAACTCACCTATGAAGAAATCGCTGAGGTGATGGGCTGCTCGGTTTCTGCGGTGGAGGCAAGGCTGTATCGGGCGCGACAAACGCTTCGAATAAAATTGAAGCCTTTTTTATAATGAAAGCGCAAGATTTTTATCATTGATGTGTTTCAACCTATGAAACAAGGATAAAAGGATGAACTGCAAAATACTCAAAAGAAAATATTTAGCCCGCATAGACAGGATGCTTCCCTCGATGGAAACCGACGAAATTTGTGCGCATTTACGAGACTGTCCGAATTGCAGCCAATGGGCCAGCGAATTGGAGAGTGCATGGCAGATGCTTGAGGCTGATCCGGGGGCCAAGCCGTCTCCCTACTTTTATACCCGCCTACGCGCCCGATTGGATTCGGAAACCCAGTCCTCCCCGTGGAGCGTGCGCATTCTTTTGCCTGTATCCGCGACTGTTGTGCTGGTGTTGGGGATTCTTCTGGGTAGTGTAATTGGCACGAACGGCAATGGTACTACTGCATTGCAATCCCAAACCGAATGGATCGATGGATTGCATCTGGAAAGCTTCGATGACATACAAAGCACATCTTTTGGGGCGGCCTATTTTCAATCCACCGAAAGTGACAATCCGACTGAAGGAGGTGCGCTATGAAAATTCGGTGGCTACATGCGGGGTTGATCCTTTCGCTCGCGTTTAATATGGGATTTCTTGGAGCGTTTGTGTTTCAACAGATCCAAAATAAGCGTCATGTCATGACTTGTCCAGAACCGCGAATTATCCATTTAAACACGAGTTCTGATTCCACAGGAGAACATCTGATCTGGCTTGAAATTGAACCGGATCAGGAACAGCGAATCCTGAAAAGCCGGCTTCACTTTGAGCCAAAGGTGCATGAGATTCGTGCCCGCTTGTTCGATGAGAAAATTAAGCTGAGTGAACTCTTGGTGAATGATGCCGTGGATACGATATTGATCGAAAAAAAGATAGAAACCATCGGCCATCTTCAGGCCGAGATTGAAAAGGAGGTGGTGTATCAGCTGCTGAAGGAGAAGGACGAACTTGATCCGGAACAGAGCCATCGTTTCCTCAAGGTGGTCACGGAACGGCTTCAAGGGGATTGTCCGGAATTATCCGGATCACACAAAATGATTATTAAAAAACGGTTTACAGATGAATCGGGCAATGTCACGGAACACATTGAAATTAACGAAGAAATTTTGGAGGATTAAGCCATGAAACAAAGACATCTATTTGAGATCACCATTCTGATTGTTCTGGTTCTTATAGGATCTGCAAGCGGTCAGGAAATGAAGAAACACATCCAAATTATTACAGATGGAGAAGCAGGATGCGGCGGTATGGGTTGCGGGATGGGTCTGACTGAAGATCAGCAAGCCAAATTTAAAGATCTGGGATTGAAGCTGGATAAAGTGCTCATTCCATTAAAGTCCGATCTGAAGATTCTGGATGCTGAGCTTGATAAACTGTTGATTGCCGACAAACCGGACAAAGCTGCGATTAACAAGAAGATTGATGAGATCGGCGCTGTGAAGGTGAAAATTGAAAAAGCCAATGTGAAGAACAAGTTAGCGAAACGGGCCTTGCTGACGGATGAGCAACGCATTAAGTTTGACAAGCACGGTTGCATGGGCACGGAAATGAATATTGAAAAACACATGATGTTCCTGGGTGATAATGAAGGAGAAAGGAAGATCATTATTAAAAAGATGGGGGGAGAGGGTGAGCCCATGATGTGGCATGGCAAAGATGGTGATGTCAATGTGGAGATCAAGAAAATATTGAAAGAGATTGAAGAGAAAGAAGAAAAAGAAGAAAAAGAATAACTTTATCCCGCCTCGATAGAATTAAAATGCAGACCTGGCAGGTTTTATAAACCTGCCAGGTCTTTTTTCTATTGCCCAAGTAAAATTGAACTTTGATTGAAAAAAGTGCCGGCCACAGCTGCAGTCATGAGACAGGCAAGCGTGGCTGCGAGCAGGGCGCGCGGACCGAGTTTGGAGAGATCGGCAGTGCGTCCGGGGGCGAGTGCTGAAATGCCGCCCACGAAAATGGCGAGCGAAGCCACATGCGCGAATCCGCACAGGGCATAGGTACAGATCACCGCTGATCGGGGGGCCTGTAATATTCCCTGCTTGATCACAGCTGATAAATCCTGATAGGCGGCGACTTCAGTGACGACGAGACGCTCACCGATAATGCGCGAAATTTCCATGGCATCTACAGCAGGGATTCCAATGATCAGGGTGAAGGGGTAAAAAAGGTATCCGAGCAGATTTTTGATCGTCCAGTCAAATTCAATGGAGAACAGACGGTTAATGCCTCCACCCAGTCCACCCACGATTAAATCCAATAAAGCGACCAATCCTAAAAAAGCAAGCAGGAGTGCGGTGACACCAACTACCAATTTAACTCCGGAGTTGGCACCATTGATGGCAGCCTCCAGAACGTTTTGCTCCTTCGTGTATTCCGCTTTGATATCCACACCCAGTGTTTCGGGCGTTTCAGTTTCCGGCAACAGAATTTTCGACATCACCAGGGCGGCCGGAGCAGAGAGTATGGACGCAGATACGAGATGCCCGGCAATGGTCGGGAAATCCTGCTGTAAAAAGAAAACGTAAAGGGCCATGACACTCGACGCGACTGTGGACATTCCCGCAGTGAGGATAGTGGTCAATTCCGAGCGGGTCATGCGATCCAGATAGGGGCGAATGGTTAGGGCGGATTCTGCACCCACGAAGATATTGGAGGCAGCGCATAAAGATTCCGCACCGCTGATGCGCATGAGGCGCGTGAAAAGCCGGGCGAATCCCTGGATGAGAAGTGGCATTATCCTTAAAAAATAAAGAATACCCATAAGGCTGGCGAAAAAGATGATGGTGGCGAGTCCCTGAAAGGCGAGAAAAAAGCCGAGCGAGGATTCCCCGTTTGCGTTCACTGTCCCTGGCGGAAGCGCGAGACGTCCGAACACGAACTCCGTGCCGGTCTGAGCACTGGACAAGACTTTGATCACCACATCATTGATGATAAGAAAAAGTTTTGACCCTGCCGGAACGAGGAAGATGAAAGCCGCAAAGAGAATCTGTAATCCGGTGCCCCAGAGGATGACGCGCCAGTTCATTGCTTTTTTATGGGTTGAGCAGAGCCAAGCGAATCCGAGTAGCAGGAAGATACCGAGCAGGCTGACGAGATTGTAAGTTTCCATTCAGGCGTCCTTATTCAATTTGCATACAATGGAGTTTATCTTTCGATTTTTCTTCAGGATGATATGATATGGGATGTCCCGGTTAGAATTCACCCTGAAGTCCGAATGTGAAGGTGCGCATGGGCATGAGGTTGGATTCCATGGGCGCGTAATTGTATTGCAGCAGGTTGTTCACACCGGTGAGCAGTTTCAGCTTCCAGAAATCATAAGAGAGCCGGATATCCAGAAATTTCATGGGTACGCGGTCGTTGATGGGGTAGATCTTGACTTCCTCAATTTTACTGGCGTACCGGTACTGTACTTCCGTTCTGAAATCCGCGACTGTAAAGTACGCTTTGATGTTGCCGAGATATTTGGGCCTGTAGGCCAAGGGTTCGTCCCAGTTGATGTTGCGGTGATTCATGCCGGTAAAGCTGATCTCAATGCCGGGCGTCCACTTTTTCTTGAGCCAATGGAATGAGGTTGCCCATTTGCTGGTTGCTTCGATGCCCTGAATGCGGGAGCGACTGACATTACGAAACTGTATCTGTCCCCGGATCAAATCGAGATGGGCTTCGATGAGATCCCAGTATTCATTGTCGAAGAGCGAAACATCGATGTTCCACTCCTCAGTGAAATACTGCCGGAATCCCAGATCAAACGCCCAGGAGCGTTCGGCCCGGAGATCCTCATTCTTCTTGATCTTGAAATTCATCACGGTGAGTTCCAGAAATCGCTCCACAATTGTTGCAGCACGGAATCCGCTGCCCGCACTTGCGCGGATCGATGTCCGTTTGTACGGCTGCCAATTCAATCCCACACGCGGACTGAAGAGATCCTCCTTTAATCCGCCAACCAGTTGATACCGATCATAACGGAATCCAGTGGTCATGCGCAGGTTATGAAGGATGGTCCACTCATCCTGCAGATACGGGCCGATAAAATAGCCTTTGTGGTCGCCTGTCAGATCTGTGCTGCCCGTGTCATGCTGATAATTGATCCCACCGGTGATGGAATGCAGGGGGGATGGAATCCAGTCGGCCTGGATCTCTGCGCCCTGACCAATGGCCGGATTGAAGCTGGCGCTTTCGCCAAATCCGGTGCCCATGAGAGAGCGCACCATGGAGGCGCGGATGTTGATACCGAATTTTGGTGAAAGGGGGATACCGAGCTTGGTGTAGAGGTTAAGCTGTTTGGTGTCAGCGTAATTGCTGAGGTTGGATTCATCCACCTCATATGGATCGTTCTGGCCCTTCCATTGTACAAAAAAGCCGCGGTCGATATTTGAGAAGGCCCCGTAAACCGTCCACTTCATGCTGTTGGGGAAGAGGTAATCAAACTTGCCAGTCAGGTTCTGCTTGAAGAAATCGCCAAGTTGCGTGTATCCAGTAGAAGAGTAACGGCCAGCAGAGATACGCATGCCCAGCCGTCCGATTCTACGGCTGTAGCTGATGTCCTGTCGCTGATAATGGAGGCGCCCGTTATTGGTCCACTCCCAAATATCGTAATAGGGCTTATCATATTTACCCGCTGTGAATGCGAAGAGCAGCTTGCCATCGGGAGAAGGATTCTTTGTAATGACATTGACCACGCCGCCAAGTGCGGATGCACCCCAGAGTGTGGAGCCCGCGCCTTTGAGTACTTCGATTTGTTCGATATCCAATGGAGGCAGCATGTCCCAGTTGAACTGGCCTGTATCACTGGTGTAAACAGGTACACCATCTAATAAAAGCAATACCTTGTTGCCTGCGCCGAAGGTGTATCCGGTACTTCCGCGAATGTTAATCTGTTCGCCGATAAAATGAATGCCTGGCGCGGATTCGAGTGCTTCCATGATGTTGGTGGGATTGCGTGTACGAATTTCCGATGAGGTCACCACTGAGAGTGAGACGGGCACGCGGTCCATGCGCTGTTTGTTCCTGCCGCCAAGCACGACGATTGGATCAAACTCAATGGGTGTTTCTTTCAGTTTAAACTCCACCTCAGCGTCCTGCTCCAGCCGTACGATGACGCTGTCTTGTACCTGCGTCTTATAACTGATCATGGAGGCGCGCAGGCTGTAATTTCCAGGAGGGATATTCGGGATGACAAATACACCATCGCCATCTGTGCTGGAACCGCGCACGGTTCCCATTAATTGCACGTTGACTCCGGGCAGTGGACTGCCGGTTTCGATGTCCACAATTCGACCTCGGATTTCACCCGCTGATACAATTGAGGATTGAAAAATCAAGAATCCAAGAATCAGGGATTTTATCCATAAATAATTTATTCGTCTCATGGCAGCTCAATGGTTGGAATGTTGATGAGAGACCAGTCCGCTTCAAGATTGATATTTGTGGCCACTTCTTCGGCACGGATTCGAAGCGAGCCCGGCTCTTCGGGATTGTCCGGATCTCGATAGAATCCGATGGTGCTGAAATCCGTGAGCGCAGCCTGTTCAGGCAACCAGAGCACACAGATGTAGTTGATTTCACCATGCCGGATCGGGAGGCGATATTCATAGCTGTGTGTTGCATTATCCTCAATCGAGAAATCAATTGACTTCAAGTAGGATAGATAATGAACCGAAGCTTCAGGAATGTAACGATATGCCGCAACCGCTGTCACAGCTGTATTTTCAGGGAAGGGACCATTAAATGAAACAGTTCCTTCTATTGCAGCAGTACGGTCTACGATGTTCCAATTTGCGTAAAGGCTATATTCAAATACAGGTGCTTCAGGAGTGATCTCAAAGGCCATAGGCATAAGATTATTGTGGATGTCCAGAGGCAACGCCATTACATCCGCTAAATTGGATGTGATATCTGTCCCGTACCACCAGAGACTCATGGCCTCGTAACGGCCATAGGGCAGATCCATTTCGGTGATGACGGTGTCCTGATCAACAGGTAGACTGTTCGGGCTGTGATACATCTCATTGATCGCGTGTGGCGGGAAGTTCGGCGCTACGATAAGATATATGCCCTCTGTATTTTCCGGTGCTGGTGGATTTTTAAAGATGACGGTGGCCCTGAGTTTGCCGGGCAAGGGCGCAATACCATGATCGATTTCGCAATAGATCCAGAAACCTGATACGATGAGCAGTCCAAGGAAGACAAAGGTTTTCCATTTCATATGATATACTCCGTCCCAGATGTTATTTCACGTACACGAGTTTTTGGATTTGAGTCTGTAATCCGGTGCTCAGTTTACAGAAGTAAATTCCGGTTGGTACTTGAATTTCTGAATTATTCTTACCATTCCAATGAACTTGATGATAGCCGGCAGTTTCTTTATCCTGAATCAGGGTTCGCACTGTTCGACCCTGGATGTCTAGAATTTGGAGCCGAACCTCCGAATCTCGCTGCAGGGTGAAAGAAATCCAGGTGCCCGCATTGAAAGGATTGGGGTAGTTGGGGTGAAGGGTGAAATCCAACACATTGAATCGGGAACGCTCATTATTAATTGAGGTCTTAATTTCTTCAGAAGTAGATGCTTCTACTCGAGACTCCTGTTGAGCAGCCAGAGTTTCCATGTCTGTATAGCCGAAATCGGATGGCAACATGAATGCTTTAAAATTCAAGAGTAAATCTGCGACTTCTGTAGGATCGTTGATCAACAAGATTCCCTGATCTCCAAAAGATTGCAGGTCATCACCCGTATCTGATATTGGGAACTGTGCCTGATCTGCCGTACCACCTGCCGAGTTGTCATGATAATAAAGTTCAGTGCTTTGCCAGGTTGTGTCTTCCATCGCGAGGTAAAAAAGAATAGTCCCCTGTTCACCTGAGGCGCTGGTCCACTCCCGAATTGGCACATCCACTTGATTGTTTAGATCAACATCCAAAGTGCCATCAATCGGGATACCCTGATTATATGGATTATAAAAGGTCATGTCTGTCGCATTCGAGTTTAAGTCCCACGATTCGCGCAGAGCGTGCACTTCAATAAATATATCATCAATAATCCCTTCGCGGAGCTGTAATTCTTCAGTAGACAAAGGGAAGCCTCCACCTATTTCACAACTATACGGATAGAATTTCGGATCATTGTACATAAAGAGATCGCCCATGCTTGCTGTATCAATGATGGACATTTTCATTTCGACAATCATACGCACGATTGGATCATCTGTAAATTCCAGATGATTAAACAGAACCAGATCATTCTCATTCAGGGATCCTTGAATTGTCACAATGTTGAATCCGATCACGCCATTAAAACGGATTTTTTGACGATCAAGGATGTCCACACCCGTACCATTGGGTGGTTTAATTTCAATGTCCTTAACCATGTTATTCTCGGGATGCAATGCAAGACCGTAGTATTTTGTATCTACACGCAATTGGAGAGGGGTAAAATCCATCTCATATGGCCGGGGTACAGTATCTTTAATTGTGGATGAACGGTATAGATAGGCATATCCTGTTATGCTTTCATTCTCCGGATCACTCAGTTTAATTCGAAGACGGGCATGGTTCTTTGAATTATCATCGTCAAGCCATGCATATGTAGCAGCTTCATTCCCCATATCACTGATCATAAAAACCAGTTGGTCCAGACTGTCCAGTATGCCATTGTGCTCTGTGAAATAAGTCCAGCGCGGTGGAATGTCTTCATTTTCAGGATCAACTACTTCTGTAATCTCGTCTATCTGAAAGGGCATCATGCGCCATTTATTTGTTGTGGCGTTAAACGAAAAAAGATATAGATCTTCTATGTCTGCACCCCAGAAATTATCAGCGTTCCAAAGGCGGCTCTCATATGGTTCATACGGTCGTTGTTCCATGAGTGTCTGACTTGAAACGGGCAAAGTGAATATTCCGACAAGTACGAAAATGAGGTATCTATTTATTGAATGCATGGCTCACCTCAAAAAAATGATAGAAATCTATCCCGCGATGATCTGATAATCATACGTTTATTAAGGATCAATGATCCCGAGTCAATCGAATTTAATAAAGGTTAAAGGAAAATAAAAGTGAAAATTCG
>JABMRT010000047.1 GCA_013202295.1 Candidatus Zhuqueibacterota bacterium | reverse complement strand
TGACAAGGTGAGAAATCACGTTCCAACGCAGAGCATTGGAACGAGGCTTTTATTTTGAGCTTTGAATAACGGCGGGAGATTAATATGAAACTAAAATATCATATCAGTTTTCTTGTTGGAATAATAATTTCTGCTTCTCTTTTTGCACAGTTGGATAGTTTAAATGTTCAATATCCATTAAATACAAACGATTATTGGGAATATTTAGAACAGCCAAGCCCATTGTTTACAATATATAAAAGAATTATAGGCGACACACTTATGCCAAATGGGCATTTGTATAAAATCATCCGGGAAAATGATGATCATAATCCCACCCTTTATAAGTATTCATTTCAAAGAATCAGCGATTCCTCGGAAGTATACCAATACGTACATTGGGACTCAATACCTGATGAAGAAAAATTATTTGAATTAAATGTTAAAGTTGGGGATCGGTGGAAATACCCCAAAAACAGCATTAGCGGTTGGCTGTCAATACCATTAGATTCTGCTTATTTGGTGGTGGATCGAATATATAATGAAGAAGTTCTTGGCAGAGAATTGGGTGTTGTGTATATCATCCCTTCGGCCGGGGGATTGGATGAGAGAACCTTTGCTCTTGCGGATAGTCTGGGCATCAGAAGCTGGGGATTTGAGGGAGGAGAATTTGTGCTGCAAGGAGCAAGAATTAATGGTCGAGAATATGGTGTGATTACTTCAGGTGTTGAAAGCTCTTCACATCATATGGATTATAATTCATTATGTCTCTATCCTAATCCCTTCAATCAATCCACAGCGATTTATTATAATGTGCCCGAATCCGCAGGCGGTCAAAATGTCCGTCTGGAATTGTATAATACATTGGGACAACGGGTACGTATTCTCCTTAATAAGCCGATGTCTTCAGGTGAATACTGGACACTGTGGAACGGGAAGGATGAACAGGGCGTGCGTGTGGCATCGGGGATTTATATTCTGAATTTGATGGCGAAGAATGTGTCACTCTCCAGAAAGATTACACTGACAAGGTGAGAAATCACGTTCCAACGCAGAGCATTGGAACGAGGTGTAAGGTGATAAGAATTTGAAAAAGTTGGTCACACTCTTTTTTCTGTCGTTATCAAGTCTTTGCTTTGGGCAAGATTATTTTCCCCTTCAAATTGGCAATGTATGGGTGTATGAACGATTGGACAGACCAGGATTTGATAGATATAAATTAATAGACACGACGAAAATAAATAATCAAACATATTATATGCAACGAGAAACCTATGCTCCTAGCCCAACCATCTTTGATACATTTTATCGGAAAGACTCTCTAGATCAGGTATTCTGGCTGTTCGATATTGACAGAGATGAACAGATTGTATACAAGCTTAATGTGCCAGTCGGCACATCATGGGATAATCCTTATATGAACTTTAGAAGGACATTAGAAGATACGAGCGCCATTCAGCATACACCGGCCGGTACATTTGATCATTGTTATCATTATTCACTGGTCGATTTGCCATACTATAGGATCGATACCCATCAATGGTTAGCCCCTGATATTGGCCTGATCCATCGTGAAGATGAGGGGGAGGCAGCCATATTAAATGGTGCGTATGTAAACGGTATACTTTATGGGGATACGACAACAACTTCTGTAAACGTGGAAAACAGCGTGAGTCCAGATGACTTGTTGCTCTTCCATAATTTCCCAAATCCCTTCAATCAATCCACGTCGATTTATTATAATGTGCCCGAATCCGCGGATGGCCACAATGTCCGCCTCGAATTGTACAACACATTGGGTCAGCGGGTGCGTGTTCTCCTTAATAAGTCGATGTCCTCCGGCGAATATTGGACGTTGTGGAACGGAAAGGATGAACGGGGTGTGCCTGTGGCATCGGGTGTTTATATCTTGAATCTGATTGCGAAGGATGTGGCGATTACAAGAAAGATCACACTGACAAGGTGAGATATCACGTTCCAACGCAGAGCATTGGAACGAGGTGTAAAATTTTAAGACCTTCGCAAGGTTTTGTTCGCTGATGCGGTGAAACTATCCTTGATACAATCAGTTAAATTTATAAGTTGTCGTTCATCCTGGAGATGACCAATAACTGAGACTAAAAAAGAGGTTGACTTTCTGGTCAGGAATTGAGAAATTTATGTGTTCAAAACTATGGAAGTTGAGGTGGACCATGCGTAACAAGATATCCTATTTGTTCATACTGATTCTATCCATCACAGCCATTGCTGTGTTTGGGCAGCAGAATCCAAATCAGTCATCTATATTTAAACCAGATCAACTAATTCAGAAGCCGACCGGTTTTCTGAACCAGCTTATTGATCCGAATAAATTTTCCATGTCACAGAGCTATTCGCTTTCATTTTTATCCAGCGGTCGTCAATCCACCAATATCGGAATGTACCTGAATACCATGAATTATCAGTTTTCAGATCCACTCATGATGCAGGTGAGTGTCGGGTATATGCATCAGCCTCTTGGTGGTGCTGGCATGCAGAACAATCAGAATGGCAATGTATTTTTGCAGCGTGCGATGCTGCAATACAAACCAACTGAGAACATGACTTTAACTGTGGATTATCAGCAACTCCCATACAACGCAATGTCACCCTATTATTGGAATCGATACACTGAGTAAGGACCGCTTGACAACTTCTCATCAGGACGGCCGATTCCGACAGACCGGGATATTTCTCGGTCATTTTTTTATCTGCTGATGGAGAGAAGGTATGGCGATGCAGCGAAGACGGAGAGCGCAACCGCTTCAGCGATCCCGAAGTCAGCCGGTGAAGCGCAAACGGCCCAAGCGAAAGATCCATATTGACTGGCGGGAGACCGGTTTTAAAACATTGATCGGGTTCTTCGGCCTGATCAATCTGGTCTTGATTTATTTTATTGTGCGTCAGTGTTCCACACCTGTGGTGACCGAAGAAGAGGTTATTGAAGAGACACGTATCCTGCAAATCGAAGTCATGAATGGATGCGGTGTGCCGGGTGTGGCCACGCAATTTACAGAGTATCTCCGTGCGCAGGGTTTTGATGTAGTCAAAACAGAAAATTATGAATCCTTTAATATTATAAAAACCGTAGTGATTGACCGCAAGGGTCATGTTGAAAACGCCAGGCGATTGGCAGATGCCCTGGGGCTGAGTTATCAGCGGGTGCTTCAAGAGGTCAATGAGGTCTATTTGATTGACGCAACCATTATCTTGGGTAAGGATTTTCGGAGTTTAAGCAGTTGGCAAACAATGGAGCAACGAATTGAGTAACTTGACATCAAAAGAAACAGCGGATAAAATTGTTGAACTGGCTTTGTCGAAAAAGGCTGAGGATGTCGCACTGCTTAATTTGCGTCCCTTAACCACCATAACCGACTTTTTTGTGATTTGCGAGGGCGGATCTGATCTTCAGATCAAAGCAATTGCTGATACGATTCTTGACGGGATGAAAAAAGATAAGGTGCGTGTGTGGCATCGTGAAGGTTACGGGCTGAAAAGCTGGGTGCTTCTGGATTATGTGGATGTGGTGGTTCATATTTTTAATCATGAAACCCGTCATTTTTATGATCTGGAACGGCTTTGGGGAGATGCGGAAGTGACCCGGTTTAAGGATCAGGCATGAGAAATACTCAGTATTGTTTGGTCTAGAGGACATTTGAGATGGTAAAACATTTTAAAAATAGTGATATGATCGCAAATTATTTAGTAAGAAGCTCTAATAATGGACTGCTACTTTTTTTAGAAAAAAGTAGCCAAAAAACTGCGGCTGACGCAAAATCTCCTGAAAATGTCTCCGCGTTCACTGAAGGAATTGAACTCATCCCGCTCTTTCATTTGGATTTGAATTATATTGAAGCGTGACTCAAACAGCAATTCCTTCCCGGTCCCGTATTGGCGGGAGCGTACGTGATCGCTTCACCATTTTCCAGGCGGAGATTTTTCGAATGCCGCGATAAAAAGCACATAGTTTATGGCCTTTTTGCAGCCATTGGAGGCTGGCTTTATAAAGCATAAACAAAGGGGTGGGTATCATTCCGTCTTTGTCGGAATGGTGAAAGGGAGAGGTTGAGAGGACTTATTCTTGAGCACATATCTTTTAAGTCTTGAACAGACTGGCATTGCAAAAAGGCGATTCTTTTAGTCCTTTTCTTCTAAAGAAAAGGACAGAAAACAATTTAAGCGAAGTATGAAATATCGCAGTCACATGAGTAAACGATCGATTTATATAGGATAATGATGAGCTCCATTGAAAACATGCTGCGCGACGCTCTTATATCCGCACTCAAGAAAATGGATATGGAAGTCAGTTCCCTGCCGCAGATTGACTTATCCAAAAGCAAACAAAAGGGCCATGGGGATCTGGCATCCAACATCGCGCTGATGCTGGCCTCGCAGAAAAAAGAGAATCCCCGCGCTTTGGCTGAATCCATCATACAGCATCTTGAGCTCCCGGACGATGTGAGCAAAGTGGATGTGGCCGGTCCGGGATTTATCAACTTTACATTCCATCCAAACGTTCATTATCAAACTCTCCGGCAAGTGTTGAAAGAAGGTTCCAATTACGGTAGATCGGATTGGGGCAAGGGTCAGAAGACGCAGGTGGAGTTTGTCAGCGCCAACCCGACCGGACCTTTAACGATCGGTCATGGCCGTCAGGCGGTTTTGGGGGATACGGTTTCAAGGCTGCTTGAAGCCACGGGCCACGATGTGACCCGCGAATATTATTTTAATGATGCCGGCCGTCAGATGCGGGTGCTGGGCGAATCTGTCCAGCTTCGTTTTCAGGAACTGATTGGCGAATCCGTTGATTTCCCGGATGATTACTATCAGGGCGATTACATTGTAGAAATTGCACGAAAAGGGCTTGAGGAAAAATCCGAAACCTTCAAGGATGATGAGGATCTCATCTATTTCCGCAATCTGGCAGAGACCGAGATTTTTGATTTGATTAAATCCACACTGGTTCGTCTTGGAATTCATTTTGATGTGTTTTTCAATGAGAAGTCGCTCTATGAATCCGGCAAGATTAAAGCAGTGCTTCAGACCCTGCGAGACAAAGATCTGGCGTATGATCAAGATGGTGCCGTCTGGTTCCGTACCACAAAGTTTGGCATGGAGCAGGATCGGGTGATTGTGAAATCCACGGGTGAACCGACCTATCGTCTCCCGGATATTGCGTATCACAAAGAGAAGATGGATCGCGGATTCGACCGGATCATCGATATTTTCGGCGCCGATCATATTGCGACTTACCCGGATGTACTCGCCGGAATGCAGGCACTTGGATACGATTCGTCCAAAGTGCAAGTTTTGATCCACCAGTTTGTAACATTGACCGAGGGCAAAGAGAAGATGAAAATGTCCACGCGAAAGGCCAATTTTGTGACGCTTGATGAGCTCATGGATGAAGTGGGCGAGGATGTGACGCGTTATTTCTTCCTGAATCGATCCATGTCGAGCCATTTGAATTTTGATTTGACTCTTGCGAAAACCCAGTCTGACGAGAATCCGGTTTACTATGTACAATACGCCCACGCACGGATTTGCAGCATCCTCAGAAAAGCGGAGGAGCAGGGCATCCCTGTCGATTCAGATCCTGATTTGAGCCTGCTTCAAACCCCTGAGGAAATGGACCTGATCAAGACATTGCGGGAGTTTCCATCCATCGTTACAGAGGCCACACGCCAGTTTGAACCGCATCGCCTGCCTGGGTATCTCGAAGAACTTGCTACGGTTTATCATCGGTTTCAGCACGGGGGCAGACAAGATGAAAGCTTGCGTGTGCTTACATCCGATATTGAAATTGCTCAAGCGAGACTCGCACTGTGCCGTGCGACACAAATTGTTCTGGCCAATGGTCTGAAAATACTGGGTATTTCTAGACCTGAAAAAATGTGATCATGACCTCGGGTGAGGTCATCGGGATAGAAACTCAATTCATTTAATTCTTGAGGAGGGACAAATGAAATTGCGAAAGTTCACCATCATTTTAGCAGTACTCGTGTTCTGTTGTGTGCTGGGTTCGTTACAGGCACAGGGCATGAAAATTTTTGGTGCGGTGGGGTATGGGCTCGGCCTTTCAGGCAATCAGTTTGCTTCATCGGCGGAGTATGAACTGGATCTGGATTCCTACTACTATTATTATTATGGCTATGATGAATTAGTTTCTCGCACCGATCATTATTTCAATTTCGGCCAAGGCATTAAATTTGGCGGCGGTCTTGAAATCCCGGTCCGACCCCATGTCACACTACGTGTGGAAGGTAATTTCTGGAAGATGCCGGAAATTAAAGCCGAAGAAACTGCCAAGGGATCGGGAACATTTACAGTTTACGACTATTATTACAACTACACAACGGATGTGGATGCTTCAATCGACATGATTGATACTGATACCTATAACGCCTCCCTCTGGAATGTCGATGCGGTTCTTCTTCTGGATACCCAACTCGGTGATAAAATCCTTTATGCGGGAGCAGGTGTTGGTTACTATAATGCCAGCATGACCCGTACTGGGGACTACTCCACAACCTTTGATATTCGGTTTCCTGATTATCCTCAATATAATGAAGCAATATCATCCACGATAGAGGATGAGGTTGAGTATACCTTTAAAAAGGGGATAGGATTTGTCGGTGTTCTTGGCGTGGAAATGCCCTTGAATGAAAAAACGTCTTTCTTTGTAGAGGTGAATTTGCATGCAGTCGGTTTCGAGATTGAGAAATTTGAAATCACAAAATATGAGGAAGATGGCGTGGATTACCTTGATGATTTTGACGAAACCGAATTTAAATTCAAAAAAGATGATCCTGACGAATGGGCACCCTGGACCATGCCTGGAACCAGCGCTACTGTGCGTGCCGGTATCAAAATGGGTTTGAATTAATCAAGGCCTTCAAGGTCTCAATGTAATATTATCAATCAATTTGGAGGCAATAATGAAGATTCGAGACTTAATATTATATTCCATGATTTTATCATTTTGTGTTACCGGCTTGGTTCAGGCGCAAGGTTCAACTAAGATTTTTGGTGTGGGCGGATACGGATTTGGTATTTCTAATGATGAATTTATGTCCTCTTATACATATGATTCGAATTGGGAGCTTGATGATCGCACCGATCATTACATCAATGGCGGTAAAGGGATGAAATATGGCGGTGGTATTGAGCTGCCGATCAGACCCAATGTGGCCCTGCGTGCGGAGTATTGTATGTCCAGCATGCCTGAAATCACAGCAGTCGATGAATATGAAGCGGATAATACAAAATATGAAACCAAAACCACTGCCAAAGGCTGGAACATCAGTGCAGTTGTGCTCATTCAAGTGCCAATGGATAAGAAAACTTTGTACGGTGGTCTTGGCGGTGGATATTTCAATGCGAGCGCTACCGTGGAAACAGAGTTCCCCGCTTATATTATTGATTATACGGGTTACATCCCCTTCTTTGAAGAAGTTGAAGGACTTGAGCAGGAGAAGGTTACCATGTCTTCAGCGATTGGATTGGTGGGAGTCCTTGGTATTGTGAGATGCCCTTGAACGACAAAGCCTCGCTCTTTGTTGAAGCGAATATACAGGCTGTTAATTATGAGATTGCAAAAATGACAATTGAAAAATATGAAATTGATGGAGAAGATTTTCTCGATGAGATGGATGATGATGAGAAAGAAGTCCAGTTCAAGAAAGATGATGTGGATCATCCCGCTCCCTTTATGATTTCCGGTTCAAACGTTGCGATTCGCGGCGGTATTAAATTCAGCATTAATTAGTCCATCTCATATTGACAGATTGATCTCATTTTGCTGTTATCCCGCCAAGGCGGGATAACAGCATTTATTTTTCGAAGGAGGGAATGCATCCTCTCCATTTAACCAAAAAGGATATTAAAAGTGAAGCTGATTGTAACAGGCTCCATTGCCTATGATTATCTGATGACCTTCCCAGGTCACTTTTCCGAGCAGTTTATCGCGGATAAACTCGACCGTATCAGTGTCAGTTTTCTTGTGGATACGATGAAGCAGCATCCCGGAGGATGCGGTGCAAATATCGCATATAGTCTTGCATTACTTGATGAGAATCCACTTTTAGTCGGCTCAGCAGGCTGCGATTTTGAAGCGTATCGCAAACAGTTGGAGAAGGCGGGTGTGGATACATCCGGTGTGCTTGTCCGCGAAGATGTGTATACCGCCTCCTTTTTCGCGAACACCGATCAGGATGGCAATCAGATTTGCAGCTTCTACACAGGGGCCATGCAGTTTGCGCGTGACATTCAACTTAGTGAACATCTGCAAGAAGCATCCACCTTAACAATTGTTTCACCAAATGATCCAGACACCATGTCAAATGCGGCTGATGCCTGTCGGGAACTGAATGCTGATTTTATTTATGATCCGGGTCAGCAGATCGCGCGACTTGATGGTGAGGCGCTCAGAAAGGGTGTTCAGGGCGCAAAGATTCTGATCCTCAATGAATATGAACATGAGATGTTCCTTAAAAAGACCGGCATCCCGGATGATGGGATAATGAAGCAGATTGAGATCCTGATCGTTACTCTCGGTGACAAAGGCGCGGTGATCCGAACTACTGACAAGCGGATTGAAATCCCGATTGCTTCTCCTGATCAAATTCTTGACCCCACCGGTGTGGGTGACGCGTTTCGTGCCGGCTTGATGAAGGGCATGGTTAAGGGATTTTCCTGGGAGACATCCGGGCGAATGGGAAGCCTGGCAGCAGCCTATGTGATTGAAACCGAAGGCACACAGAATCATCATTTTACACTGGATGCATTCATTCAGCGGTATATCCAGAACTTTGGGAAGAATGAAGAAATCGACCAATTGAGGGTATAATGGATATTCAAACCGAGTTTATCGAGATCGAAACTCAGGGCCATTCAGACATCATTGATGTCACCCCCCAGGTTCACGATCTGCTGGCCAAATCGGGATTGAAAGAGGGACAGGTTACGGTCTTTGCTTCAGGATCCACAGCGGGTGTCACGACTATCGAATATGAACCTGGATTGCTCAAGGACATTCCGGACGCGTTGAACAAGATCGCGCCTGAAGGAGCGTCTTATCATCATGACGCCACATGGGGCGATGGAAACGGGAATGCGCATGTGCGTGCGGCTCTTATCGGAGCATCCTTTACAGTGCCATTCACATCCGGGCGGCTTCTTCTGGGTACGTGGCAACAGATCGTTGTGATTGACTGTGATAATCGGCCGAGAAGCCGAAGAATTGCAGTGCAGATAATGGGGGAATTGTAATGGCCGTACGCACCATTGAATGGATTGATAATAAAATCGTATTACTCGATCAAACCCTTCTTCCT
Organism: Candidatus Zhuqueibacterota bacterium; assembly: GCA_013202295.1. Taxonomy (GTDB): domain Bacteria; phylum Zhuqueibacterota; class QNDG01; order QNDG01; family JABMRT01; genus JABMRT01. Next base: position 11,074 of record JABMRT010000047.1, on the reverse strand, counting down.
ACAGAAGAGAAGTATTTAATTATAGATTCCATAGATGTTCTGGCTGAAGCGATCAAATCTCTTCGCGTACGCGGTGCGCCTGCTATTGGTGTTGCGGCAGCAATGGGTGTGGCGCTGGCTGGAAAGCTTTTTCACGGCCAGTCCAGAGAGGCGTTTAACGAGGATGTCTTGAAAGCCATTGATCTGTTGCAGAAAACGAGGCCAACGGCAGTCAATTTGTTCTGGGCGCTTGATCGAATGCAAAATATTTTAAAAGCACATTCTTCAAACTCAATTGCCGATATTCAGAAGATACTGATTGATGAGGCCATGAAGATATTTGAAGAGGATCGTCAAATATGCCGTCTGATGGGCAAGAATGGTGCGGATTTGCTCGATCATTCTGTGACCATCCTTACACATTGCAATGCAGGCGCTCTGGCCACTGCAGACTATGGCACAGCGCTGGCTGTGGTTTATGCGGCGCATGAACAGGGTAAAAAGGTGAAGGTGTTTTCCGATGAAACACGGCCATTGCTTCAGGGTGCGCGTTTAACTGCCTGGGAACTTCAGAAATCCAACATTGATGTCACAGTCATTTGTGATAATATGGCCGCTTCGGTGATGAAATCCGGTCTGATTGACTGTGTGATCGTCGGGGCAGACCGCATTGCAGCAAATGGCGATGTGGCCAATAAAATAGGCACATACGGGCTCGCGATTCTGGCCCAGGCGCATAAGATTCCATTTTATGTGGCAGCACCCTTGTCCACCATTGATATGTCAATTTCTCATGGCGATCAGATTCCGATTGAAATGCGTGCCTCGCAAGAAATTACGCACGGATTTGGAAAACAAACTGTACCGGATGGAGTGACTGTTTACAATCCTGCTTTTGATGTAACGCCCAATACACTTATTACGGCTATCGTCACAGAAGCGGGAGTTGTTAGAACGCCATTTCAAAAAGTATTCCAGGAGATTATGCCCTCATCCTAAAGGATGCTGTCTGTCAAGAACCAGTGGCCGGATAGAGGTCAATTGCGATATTATTTCATCCGGATATATCTTCAACCCATCAATATATTCAGTTTGCTTAATCATTTATATTTCAAATACTTGAGTCTCCGGATTATGCTCTTCGTGAGTTAATGGTATATAGATTGCTTCTCTTTCCGGCATCCCGATACGAAGGAAATCCTCCTCGGGGCGCAGTGGGGGATGAATGATCTGATTTAATACTGCTTATTAGATCAGACCTCCAAAACACCTCAACAAGGATGGCTGTCCGAATGCATGTTCAGACAGCCATCCCTTTTTATATCAAACCTGTCTGTATCTCCTTTTTACACACTATTAGGAAGGAAATGCCGGTGTCGTCCCAAGGCTCAAGAATGTCGACATTCTATACACTTTCTAATCTATTGTTTTAATAAGGCTTGCGGGGATAAATATTTCAAGAAAAACACTTGCTTTGATGGTATAGTAATTGCTATATTACGCATGCGCCTTATCATTTTTTCAGAGGATTTGGGAGTGCGAAGAATGAATCGGTTTTTTGCATTATTATTTATGTCGCATTTCAAGCATAACTCCTCCACGCAGAGACCAATGATTACTAGGCCGGTGTGTTTGGTTATTTCGGTTTAAACGGGGCGACTCAATAAAAGTGAAACAAGTCAGGTTTCAGAGCGTTTAACCATAGTTTGAAAAAGAGTTAATAGGAGGCACTTAATATGCGAATACAGATAAAGTTATTAATGATCTTTCTGATACTAATAGCTGGTATCAGTTATGGCCAGGGAATTACCTTTACTTTTGAGAACGAAACAATTACAACTGATGGCCCAAACAAGTATCTCGAATATGATGTATATGTTGAAGCAACTGCGTTATCCTATATTGGTGATTGTCAGGCATTTGTAATCTACAATACCGATGCCTTTGGCTCGAATATTAAGGCAGGTGGTGGTTTAACCGTTACCAAAGGATCGCTGGTTGATGATGAAACGTCAGGAACGCCTCATTATCTGATAATAGTGAATGATAATGGTGCAAATGTGGATAGGTTTTCGATTGCAATCGAATTTGATGTGTTTACTCCAGCAACCCTTTCAACCACACCTGAGCAATGGGCTCATGTGAAAATGAAAATTACTAACACAGCAGAAACTTCGGGGCTTGGTTTCTGGGCTGTCCAAATGGTTGGCATACAATACTATAAGGTGCCCGACGGTTCATATGATCCCGTCACAGCGACCGATACATATGATGTTTCCTTACCGGTTCAAATGGCGGGCATGTCAGCCGTTGCGGTTGAGGGTGAAGGTGTTACAGTACAGTGGGAAACACAGAGTGAAGTGAACAGCTTGGGATTCCATGTCTGGAGAAGTGAAGAATCCCCATCCAATTATGCGAAAATCACTTCAGATATAATTGCCAGTCAGGGCAATGGATCCTCTTTGATAGAATATGCCTACACAGATAACCATGTCACTCCAAATACGATGTACTGGTATAAGGTAGAAGAAATTTCCACATCCGGTGCGAGTATTTTTTACGGACCGATCAGTGTACAGGGTGTCAGTGCATTCCCCACAACCTATGCAATGTCACAGAACTATCCGAATCCATTTAATCCGGAGACCTCATTCTCAATCGATGTGCCTCAGGATGGTCAGGTCACAATTCGTGTGTACAGCCTGCTCGGGCAAGAGGTCAAGACTTTACTCAACGAATCGCTTGATGCCGGACGATTTGACATGTCGTGGAATGGAAACAATGATAATGGTTTTTCCATGCCAAGTGGGATGTACTTTCTTAAAATGAATGCCGGGTCATTTCAACAGGTTAGAAAGATCACGTTGATTCGGTAGTGCGTCATATTCATTCGTGGAATTATTGAAACCGGCCTTGTACACAAAGACTCAGCGTGATGAGGGTCGGTTTTTTATTCGAAATAATTTAAGGACTTCATAAGTATTGAATCACTTCAAGAGGCTTCCGGTTTATGAATCGCACCAATAGGTTAATACTGATCCTGGGGGGGATTTTATTACAATCGTTTTCCGCACAAGCTGATTTTCCAATTTATACTGGCAGCCCGCCGTATTCTTTTGAAATCGATGAACTACCCTATGGAGATGAATACTGGGTGGAGAATAAGAGATCCGACTGGAGTGATCAGTTTCTGGTTGCCGACCTGAATGGGGACGGTCTGCTGGATTTTTGTTTCCGCTCCAAAACCAAGCTCTATGCCTACAGCCATGCCGGTACGAAAATGTGGCCGGAAATCAGTATTGAAAATCCGGGAGGCAACACGGGCGCTAAACACGGCGCTGCGGACGTGGACGGCGACGGCCAGGTCGAAATCGTGGCCATAGACAGAAGCAATAAGGTGTATATTTTCAACGGTGCGACCGGTGCCCAGGAAGGGCCTCCGTATACTATCTCTGGTTTATGGCCCGATCAGAGGATCGGGCATATCGCGATAGCTAATCTGCGGGGCACTGGTGATAGGGACGCGATTCTACAGACGATTGATGCGAATATGGAAAAAACCAGCACTTCGAATGCGTATTATATTAACCGAACACTCATTGCCATCAATCTTGAAGACGGGAGTGAAATCATCTGGTCTTCGAGAGTCACCCAGGATAACAATACTTCTCCCACGATTTATGAAGGTTACTGGGGTCAGGCGCACGGGCCCTTTTTCGCGGCCGATATTGACTATGACGGCTTGGACGAGATCGTGGGAGGCAATCTGATTGAATCGGACGGTTCAATTATCAGCTTGAGCTATCCGGACAGTTGGGTTAGCGGTAGCACCACATATATTGATCATCTGGATGCGATTGCTGTAGGTGATTTTCGCGCTGACAAGCCTGGTCTTGAATGGATTGTCACTGAAGAAGATTGGGAGGGTAATTCTGACTGGCATACAACACTGATTTCATATAATCCTTCCGCTCCCGGAACCTCTATCCTCTGGCGCAATGAGACCACATTACCCAATCCAGATCCTATTAAGTTTTTTGGTGAATCATATAAAGAGCCTCAAAATATCTGTGCAGGTAATTTTTTTAGTCAAACACCAGACTTTTCCGAAGTGTGGGTGCGATCCCGGTTAGGGGATAGTGATTATAGCCAGCATCCGTGGCTTTTTAACGCTTATGGCACACAAATCACCCATTATTCAATAGATGCTGTATTACCGGGCAGCTCCACGTCCGATTATTTCAATCAGTATCCGAGTGGATATAACAAGCAGGGCCTTGAAGTGGTCTGGACCATTGACTGGGACGGGAGCGACAAAGAGTATATTGCCGCCAAAGCACGTCACCTCGCCGGCAATGTCGGAGTGTTTGATGCGCTGAACGGTTCTTCGGTCTGGCATACGGGCACGGACGGCGATGCGGATTACGGGCCGGTTCAGTCTGTGATGATCTATGCCGCTGATATTGCCGGTGACAGCCGGGAAGAGGTTATTGTTATTGATCAGACGAACAGTCCTCCGGAAGTCCAAATTTACTGGAACACGACCGCCAATACAAACAAGCCGAAAATGAGCAAGTGGGAAGATCCCCTTTACACGCGGTTGAAGCAAAACTGGAATTACTATTCACCGGGCAGTTACACACAGCCTGCGCCAGCCAAGTTGAATATGCAGGTCTTTCTTGAGGGGCCCTATGATGCTGATGCTAATGCCATGACCACGGAATTGAAAGATCAAGGATTTATTCCGCTTCAATCACCCTATTCAGAAGATCCATCCACTGCGGAAGCAATCCCGGATGATGCAGTGGATTGGGTACTGCTAGAATTACGAGAAACATTATCCGGAGATTCGGTATTTTCCCGCAGTCTTATCCTTCAGAGTGACGGTCAGATTGTTGATCTTGACGGCACTTCACCTGTACCTCTCCATGTTGTGCGTGGTCAGTATTATCTGGTTCTGAAACATCGCAATCATCTGGGTGTAATAACCACCGACCTTGAACGGCTTAGTCCAGACAGCACAACTACGGTGGATTTAAGAAGCGACGCTGCCAAAGTGCATAATTCAGTCATTAATTTACTTGAAGCCGGTGTGTACGGTCTTTATGCAGCCGACGGAAACAAGGACGGCATTGTCAAAAATGATGATAAAAATGATATCTGGAGACCGGATGTGGGTCTTAGTGGATATTTCAATGCGGATTTCAACTTAGATTATATTGTCAAGAACGATGATAAAAATGATTATTGGCGGCAAAATGTCGGTATGCAGAGCGCTATTCCCTGATCAATTAAATCGATATTAGATTGTCCATGAAACTAAAGATTAAATATTTCAATGGACCTCTGAGTATTATTCTCTGGGGTCTGTTGCTTCTTTATCCCATGATGGGTGTTGCGGATTTTCCGCTCTATCCGAGCAATCCCTATTCTTTTCCTATTGCAGATTTTGTGCATGGCGATCCCACGCTGGACCTGACAGGCGATCAATTCATAGTGGCCGATTTTACCGGTGACGGTTTGCTTGATTTTGTGTTCCGCACGGAAACCCATGTTTGGGCCTATGATCACTGGGGAGAAAGCGCACTCTGGAGCACACCTTGTCAGAATCCGGATGGAAACGGCGGAGCCAAGCATGGCGTGGCAGATCTCAACGGAGACGGGCAACTTGAAGTGATAGCGTTGTCGGCTTCCGGTCAAGTAATGATCATAAACGGGCAGACCGGTGCCGTGAAGGACGCGTTTCAAGTCGAGCATCTGGGCGCGAATCAAAAGGCCAGCCACATTGTCGTGGTCAACCTGCGCGGCGAGGGCGATCTGGATGCCATTGTCCAGACTGCGGATATCATGCCGCAGGGAGTGGGGTATCAGTATTATCTGAACCGATCCCTTATCGCGTATAATCTTGTGACCCATGAGGAACTCTGGCGGCGAGAACAGAACAGCGATCCCAGCGATGGATATTATGAGAATTACTGGGGGCAGGCGCACGGCCCCTTGGTTTGCGCAGATGTGGATCTGGATGGAATGGATGAGGTGGTTGGCGGCACGCTGATTGAAGAAAATGGTGATTGGATGGGTTTTGGTTATCCTGAGGACTGGATTGGGCGGTATGAGGATTATATCAGCCATCTGGACGCCATTGCAGTTGGAGATTTTCGCAATGATATCCCCGGCCTGGAATGGGTGATTCTTGAAGAGGATGATTCAGACTTTCAATCCTATCACACAGCCATGCTCTCCAAATCAGCAGGAATTATATGGAGATCCAGCGCGGCAGAATTGAAGAATGATCCCTCATTTATCTATGAAATATACCGGTTGGAACAATGCCTTGAACCCCAGAATGTGACAATGGGTAATTTCGATCCGCAACGGCAATACTGCGAATCATGGAACCGATCCCGATTCGGCGGGGCTGGTGATTTTTCGCAGCATCCCTGGATTTATGATTTTAATGGTGATTTGATTGAACATTACCGAACCGATGAAGTCCTTCCTCCTGGATTTAACAACCATCCATCCAATGGCAATGGGGAAGGCATTGAGATGATCTGGACCATCGACTGGGCTGGTGGAGCAAAGGAGTATATTGCAGCTCAGGCGCGGCATACTATAGGTGATGTGGGTGTGTTTGATGCCATGACAGGAGATGCTGTTTTTTATACGGGATTCGATTTTCCGGCTGTGCGTTCAGTGTTCACTTATGCTGTGGATATTGCTGGAGATTGCCGGGAAGAGTTGATCATCTGTGACTCTACAGATACCGGCCCCATGATTCGTATTTATTGGAATGAAGCGCCAAGTCTTTCTTCCCGGAAGCCTTCCAAGTGGGATGATCCACTATATAAGCGTCTGAAACACAACTGGAACTATTATTCGCCCGGCAGTTATACACAACCCGAGCTGATGCTGGTTGAGGCCAGCCTCTTTCTTGAGGGTCCGTATAATTCAACAACCGGTCAAATGTCTAGCCAATTGACTCAAATCGGCGCTATCCCCAATTTGTCACCCTATTCCGAAGATCCCCGTTTTGTGGCCAACATTCCCGCAAACACGACAGACTGGGTTCTTCTCGAACTGAGGGAAGAGCAAGATGGTCCCACAATCGCAGTGAGAAGTGTTTTCCTTTTAAATGATGGCCGTTTGGTTTCCGAACTGGGCAATGATGAGGCCATTCCATTTCGCGTGCTGGAAGGCAATTACTATCTGGTCATTCATCACCGAAATCATCCGACCATTATGACCGCGAGACCGGCTCATCTTTCAGCCTGGGAGCCTGCTATCTATGATTTTTCTTCGAGTGAGTCACAGTATTTCGGATCAGGGAGCGCGGTGGAAGCAGAAGACGGTACATGGTGCGCTGTGAGCGGTGATGTCAATCAGGATCAACTCGTCACGATACAAGATCGAAATCAGGTGTTTTTACAAACACAACAAACAGGTTATCTTGATGCAGATATCGATTTAGATGGCGAAGTTACCGAAATAGACGCGGAATTCTGTGAGGCGCATCGGAATTTTGAGAGTCCCGTGCCTTTGCAGGATTAGTGAATATTTCAAAGTAATTCGTAATTGGTAAGAGATAAATGCCTATTCATTCAATTCAGAAGAGTTTAATTCGCATTATCCTGCTGCTTTCAGTCGTGATCAGAGTCAATGGTCAATCGCTGGATGTGAGGATCAATCACGCTCGAATTGAAAGTGGTGAATTCAGGTGGGACGTGGAACTGCTCCGCTCCGAATCGTGGATTGATTATGGTGATTCTACTGCTTTGGGGGATTGCGATCTGTACTTCCATGTAAATCCCGATGGATTTGACCCCATTGATCCGCAGCTATCTCGATTCAATTCCGCTTTTACCGCAAATGAAAAGTACACATTCAGAACCGGCCGCGGCCGCGAAAATCAAATTGGCTGGATCGCCATCGATTATCATCCGGAACTCAGCAGTAATGATTATTTCCCTGAGGGTTCATGGGAGCGTCTTCTTACTGTCAGTTTGCCGATTCTGGATCCCGATGCGAACAGCGAACTCTTTTGGGATGAATTTGCGACTGGACTTTCCATGGCGGATCGTATGCCCATCCTGTCTAATCTCATAGGCAGCAGCAATGGTGTGCTGACTGATTCTTCCTTGTCCTTTGAAAATGTAACAGAATCCATGCTTGAGATTGTAGAGTTGGGCTCTCATGGGGCATGCTGGAGTGATGTGGATGAAGACGGGTATCCTGATCTTTATGTGACGATGTATTTGACAGAGGATCTTGCGGATCGTTTCTATTTGAACGAATCCGGTCATGGATTTGACGAGCAGGCCGAATCACGCGGGATTGATGATTTTGACGGCGGATCGCACGGTGCTACGTTTGCGGACATGGACAACGACGGCGATTATGACCTGATTAACGGCTCTACTTTTGACAGCTGGCAATCATTCGCATTGAGTCACAATAACTTTTTTGAAAACACGGGCAGCGGCTATTTTGTGGACAGAGCCGACGGCATTCCTGATGTGCTGAACAGCGAGTGGGATACGCGCGCAGTGGTCACGTTTGATATGGATCTGGATGGTGATCTGGATGTATTCACAGTGACAGGATATAAGGGGGATGATGATCCCGCCGGAGAAAAGAATGAGTTGTTCAGGAATGATGGGAATTGGTATTTCACGGCTCTGAATGATCATCTGCTTGTCACAGCGGTTGCCGGCCAGGGCGCAACCGATACTGATTTTGACGGCGACGGGGATGTGGATCTGATCGCAGCAAATCGTACGGGCGATGTCTGTTTCTTTAGAAATGATGGCGGTGGCCAGTTTTCCGAGATCCCCGCTGAAGATCTGGGTGTGACCCATCGGGCGGGTGACGGGATCACAATGGGGGATATAGACAATGATGGTGATCTTGATATGTTACTGGTTACAGGTGAGGAGCATATCGCACATCTGTACCGAAATGAAGGAGATGGACAGTTCATCCATCACACGACTTTTAATGGTATCTCAGGGTACATGGGTGCATTCGCAGATCTGGATAACAACGGAACCCTTGATCTGGTTTTCCCACAAGAGGGACCGTGCTATTTAAATAATGGAAACGGGAATTTCATTGAGGGCGTTGATTTGCCACTTGAAGGGATTACTGATCCCCGTGCTATTGCTTTTTCTGATTTTGATTTGGATGGCAATCTCGATTTTGTAATTTCTGACAAACATAGCCATCTATCCTTGATCCGCAACAATTCGTTTTATTTGAATCGCTGGTTGAAGGTGAAGCTGTCCTCTCCGAACGGGCAGGCCGGCGCATTTGGATCCAAGATCACACTTTTCTCCGCAGGCCATCTGGGGAGCGAGATTCTCGGGTTTCGTGAGGCACGCAGCCAGAATGGCTATTTGGCACAGAATGACCCGGTTCTTCATTTCGGGCTTGAGTATAATGAATCTGTCGATGTGCTGGTTCAATATCCGGATGGACAACTCGCAACACGTCAATATGTTGAAGCCGGACAAACAATTGTCATCAATCAATCCGATATTCTCTTGCGAATGCGCGTTCTGCTTGAAGGACCTTACAATCAATCCACACAACGGATGCGTACCGATCTTTCCGACCAGGGACTTTTACCACTCACTTCACCCTACGCGCAGGATTCCCGCACGGTCACGCAAGTTCCGGATAGCACCGTAGATTGGATTTTAATCGGTTTACACTCCAGTTCTGACAGTGGACCTATCATAGAACGCAGTGCTTTTCTTTTATCCGACGGCACTGTAACAGATGGATTGACATCCGCAGTACAGCTTTCTTTCAATCTTCCTATAGGTTCCTATTATCTGTCTGTCAGGCATCGGCATCATCTGCCTGTCATGTCAGCCAATCCTGTCCAACTTTCCACAGACAATCCAGTTCAAGTAGATCTATCCGCACCAGAAAATCTGGCCCCCGGAAGCGGCATAAAAGAGATCCAGCCTGGTATTGTGGCTCTTGCAGGCGGCAACGCGGACGTAAATGACTCTGAAATCCTTGCAAGCGATCTGGCTGCAATCCTAATAGATTTCCCCATCAGCACGCTTCGCTATGCGCTGAGCGATATCAACTTGAACGGGCGCACCGATCCGGATGATTATGCCATCGCGAAAGCAAACATGTTGACTGCTGTATATTCCACTTTGGAGATGCCATGAGTAAAGCGCGTTTGACATTCGTGGCTCTTGTTTGCCTCCTCTTTCTCGCAGGATTGGCTTCAGTCCATGCCCAATCCGGTTGGACATGGATCATCCTCGAAACAGATGTGCCGGTTAACAATCCCGGTTACGTGGATGTGGTTTTAGGCGTGAAAGCAGACTCCGAAACTCATACAGGCCGGTTGGGGAATTTCAATATCCGCGGCACCCAGTCATCCGCTTTGTATGGGATTGCTGATACGTCATCCCTTGTGATAGCGGCGATCCATCCCGAACACTTTGAAATGACCTTGACTCCCAGTCCCTTTCCATCCGTTTGGCAGCTGAACGCGGTGTTCGATGGAGAGGTTGATACAGGTCCTCTCGTGACGTCTGGAGGAGTTCCCATTCTGACCCTTCGGTTTTTTATACGTGACACATCAGGCACATCCGGCATTGAGTTTCTACCAATGTCCCAAACATATACAGATAACAATATGCAATCCATCTCAGTTCAATTTGACGATTCAGGAGGAGATGTTGGATTATGGCATATTGTGGATGGTGTGGAAGTGCGGCACTCACACACTGGCGCTATTGTACTGATCTGGCCTGATGAACCGGAGAATCGTCTCGGATTTCATATCTGGAGAGCATCCAACAAAGAAGGGCCTTACATAAAACAAACCACCGGATTAATAACACCCTCCTCCGGTTTCGGGCAGTACACGGATTCGAATGTTCAATCAGATATCATCTATTGGTATAAAATTGAGGCTGTTTTAGATGATGAAACCTCAATTTTTATCGGTCCTGTAGCCAGTTCCACCCAGGATATGAAGCCCGATCATTTCGATCTTTCGTTAAATTATCCCAATCCATTTAATGAAAGCAACCAGTTTACATACCAACTCCCAAAAGCTAGCGAG
>JABMRT010000046.1 GCA_013202295.1 Candidatus Zhuqueibacterota bacterium | reverse complement strand
GAAACGGATCAGATCATAGCGGCCATTTTTTTCAAATCATTTCATTTTATCTGTGCTTCATCCGTGTTAATCTGTGGCACATTGTATTTAAGCTACCCACTCAATTCAACATAGCACCTAATTTTGTAGATTAAATTCATCAAAATCAAGTGGCAGAATACAACACCAAAGAACAAACCACATCAGAACCACCGCAGTAAAACAAAATCAAACACACCCTTCGACACATCATCGCGTTTGCTTCTTTGTAAGGGGACATCCCTCTACCTCCTCGATAAGCTCGGAGGATCTCTACCACAGGCACTTTACCCAAGGGCACTTCCGTTGGTCGCCTTCGCTCGTTATAAACTACTCACTTCGGTCGCCTTCGAAGGGAGATATCACCATCCTCCTTTGAAGGAGGATCCTCGGCTAATGCCGAGGTAGGAGGATGTCGCATTGTATCTTGAGGTGCCAATTTGGCGCCTCAAGATTGTTAAACAGGGGATCTGTCATTGAGTAAACAGATTATCCCATTAGAGCAGATTAAGCAAACCATTCTCGTGATTAAAAAAAAGAAAGTCATCATAGATTCAGACCTGGCTTTGATATATGGCACATCGACCAAACATCTGAATCAATCTGTCCGGCGAAATAGTGGTCGATTTCCAGCTGACTTTGTCTTTCAGCTTACAGCAGATGAAAAGAATGAGGTGGTCACAAATTGTGACCACCTTGGTAAGTTAAAATATTCATCCTATCTACCATTTGCTTTTACAGAACATGGTGCTCTGATGGCTGCATCCGTTCTCAATACAGATCATGCTATTCAGGTGAGTGTTTTTGTGATAAGGGCGTTTGTGAAATTACGCGAAATAGCATCAACACATAAAGAAATGGAGAATAAGCTCACTGAACTGGAAAACCGTGTGGGTAAACATGATAAAGCAATTTTACAGCTTATTGAAGCCATCAAGCAACTCATGAAACCACCTGAAAAAGCAAGGCGGAAAATAGGTTTTTGAGCGTGCAAAGCCTTTGTACAGTCAAATAATGGGCTTTGTCGCTTGAATAATGCTCTTTGACACTCACTAAAAATGGTTTGCCATCAGAATAAAACGTTTTGTCGGTCAAATAATGCGTGTTGACAATCGTTAAAAACGTTTTGTCATTCAATAAAAACGGTTTGTCAGACGTTAAAAATGGTTTGACAGTGAGTAAAAACGTTTTGACATCAGAATAAAACGTTTTGTCGGCCAAATAATGCGTGTTGACAATCAATTAAAATGTTTTGACAATGGATAAAAACGTTTTGTAAATCGATAAAAATGGTTTGACGGGTCAGAAAATACGAAAGAGAATGTGTTGCATCATGATTAGACCTGCCAGGTTTCCAAAACCTGGCAGGTCTTAGACAGCCCCCGGTTTTTTTTGTTGTCATTTCGAGGAGAGAAACGACGAGAAATCTCAAGGTCATACATTCCGGCGATCACCCACTACACCGCAACAGAGATCTCTCTCCCGCATGGGCGGGATCGAGATGACAAACTCCTTTTCCCCCTTGCATTACTCCCGCAAAAATACTATAATGGTTCAAATCCCTGTATTCGCGAACACGTCAATCGTGGCAGGTGAACCACGATACACTGTGCAAAACAAATCCTATCAGGAAATCCTAAATTTGATCGCCCCGGGGTTGTACTCCTGGGCGAAATAACGAGAGGGCTCTTGCCTCGATCACCCAACATATCCACCCCGGGTAAAAACACCCTCTTGCCCTGCTTTAAAACAAGATAATTTTATAACAGGAAAGGGTGATCAAAATGGGAGACAAAGGCGGAAAAAAGGATAAGGACAAACATCAGAAACAGAAGAAAAGTAAAGAGAGTAAAGAAGCACAAAAGAAAGCAGATAAGCAACCGAAAAGAACCCCGTAACTGAAAACAGGGTTCAAAACCGAGAAGACTACGGGTGCTGAACAGTTTACCAAGACATATGTATTATAAGTTGAATTCATGTTACTGATATGAAAATCATTTTATTATTACTAATGAAGTTTAAATTTATTTAGCAACTTCCCTTCTTTCATTTGAATTGCATAATGAGGAAGGGAAGTCCTGATTTGTGAACACCAATCCGCTATAAAAATATTATAACAATAGATAACACAATTAAGGAGACGTTTGTCATTAATTCTTATTAAGGGGAGGTGAACAATGTTTGTATTAACTAAAAAGGTTATTCTTTTCTTTATTTGTACGGTTCTAATATTTTCATCAATTGTTCAAGCACAAAAAATTACGATCAGTGGAATTGAGTTTCGTGTGGGCGGTAATCGAATATGGATGAACGGAGCAAATACTCCCTGGAATAGCTGGAATGACTTTGGTGGCAGCTTTGATTACAACTGGTGGAACAATCATTTCCAGGAGCTGCAGGATAACGGGATCAACTCAACCAGGATTTGGTTTAGCTGTAATGGAGATGTGGCGCCTACGATAAACAGTTCTGGGTATGTAACGGATGTCCCACAAGCCTTTTGGGATGATTGTGATCAATTATTTCAAATTGCCCAGAGCAAGGGTATTTATGTTATGGCAACAGTGATATCCTTTGACCATTTTAAAAGCACCAATGCTACAGGTTGGCGAAACATGGTAGGAAGTCAGGCCACAATTCAATCGTTTATTGATGTTTATCTGCTTCCATTTGTAAATCGTTATGAAAGCAATCCTTACTTTTTTTCAGTCGATCTTTGTAATGAAATGGAGTGGGTGCATGAAGACGCTGCAAATGGCCAATTACCCTGGATCGACTTGCAGCGTTATACTGCAATGTGTGCGGCTGCGATTCATCAGAACAGTGATGTACTTGTTACAACGGGATCTGCTTGTATAAAGTGGGGCAGTGATCTATATGAAGGTAATTTTTGGAGCAATGCAGCCTTACAGGCAGCTTACAGCAGTTCTGACGCCTACCTCGATTATTATCATGTACATTATTATGGCTGGCAGCATGAATGGTTTAGCTCACCATTTGAGCTATCTCCTGCTGATTATCAAATAAATGACAGACCTGTTGTTGTGGGTGAATGTCCTGCTCAAGATATGAGTGAAATCCCGGTAACCATCACTCAGGCGCTTGAGAATGCACTCTCTAATGGGTATCAAGGAACTTTTCCATGGACCTCTAACGGAGTTGACGCAAACGGGAGTTTAACGACATTGGGTCCGGCAACAACGTCTTTCAAGAATAATCACTATGCATTGGTATATCCAAGTATTACACCGAATGATCCTCCCAGTGTTTCCATTACATCACCTTCAAACGGTGCAACATTTACAGCTCCTGCAAATGTCACAATAACTGCAAATGCATCAGATAGTGATGGCAGCATTGCACTTGTGGAATTTTTTAACGGCTCTACCAAGTTGGGTGAAGATTCAAGCTCACCATACCAATATACCTGGAATAGCGTTGCTGTGGGCAATTACTCACTCACTGCCAGAGCCACAGATAATGATGCTGCGACCACCACATCCAGTCCTATAAGCATCACTGTGGAAGTGGCTTCTTCACAGGCGCCTTATGGCGGCACACCTGTTCCAATCCCTGGAACCATTGAAGCTGAAGATTACGATACTGGGGGTGAGGGCCTTGCTTATCATGATGCTGATGTTGGAAACAGCGGCAGTCAGTACCGTTCTGAAGATGTAGATATTGAAGTTTGTGGTGAAGGCGGATATAATGTAGGCTGGATTAGCGCGGATGAATGGCTTGAATATACTGTGGATGTCGCATCTACAGGCAATTATGATCTGGAAATGCGGATCGCGCGCAGCCCGACAGGATCAAGCAGTTTGCATGTAGAAAGTGATGGAAATGATGTTACAGGAATAATGAGTGTTCCCAGTACAGGCGATTGGCAGAGCTGGACTTCGATTAATCAAACGAATGTTTATCTTACCGCAGGTGAACACGTACTCAGAATTTACATGGATGGTGGTGATTTTAATCTGAACAGAATTACCTTTACCAGTGTGGTTCCTAATCAACCTCCAAGTGTTTCTATTACATCCCCTTCAAATGGTGCAACCTTTACAGAACCAGCGAGCATACCTATAACAGCAGATGCATCCGATTCTGATGGAAGTATCACACTTGTGGAATTTTATAATAGTGCTACCAAGTTGGGTGAGGATTCAAGCTCACCATACCAATATACCTGGAATAGCGGTGCTGTTGGCAATTACTCGCTCACAGCCAGAGCCACAGACAATGATGCTGCAACCACCACTTCCAGTCCCGTAAACATCACTGTGGAAGCTGCTGCATCACAGTCGCCTTATAGTGGCACACCGGCTCCAATCCCAGGAACCATTCAAGCTGAAGATTATGATACTGGGGGTGAAGGTCTTGCTTACCATGATACGGATACAGAAAACAGTGGTGGCGAGTACCGTTCTGAAGGGGTTGATATTGAAGTATGTGGTGAAGGCGGATATAATGTAGGCTGGATCAATGCGGATGAATGGCTGGAATACACAATCAATGTCGCATCAACAGGAACGTATGATCTGGAAATGCGGATTGCGCGAAGCCCGATCGGATCAAGCAGTTTACATGTAGAAAGTGATGGAAATGATGTCACTGGCATTATGACTGTTCCCAGCACGGGTGGTTGGCAGACCTGGACATCCATTAATCAAACGGGTGTTTCTCTCACCGCGGGTCAACACGTGCTCCGTATTTATATGGATGGTGGCAGTTTTAATTTGAA
Organism: Candidatus Zhuqueibacterota bacterium; assembly: GCA_013202295.1. Taxonomy (GTDB): domain Bacteria; phylum Zhuqueibacterota; class QNDG01; order QNDG01; family JABMRT01; genus JABMRT01. Next base: position 23,944 of record JABMRT010000046.1, on the reverse strand, counting down.
CAGAATTACCTTTACCAGTGTTGTTCCAAATCAACCTCCCAGTGTTTCCATCACATCCCCTTCAAATGGCACAACCTTTACAGAACCAGCAGACATAACTATAACAGCAGACGCATCCGATTCTGATGGCAGTATCACACTTGTGGAATTTTTTAATGGGGCTACCAAACTGGGTGAAGATTCAAGTTCACCATACCTGTTCAATTGGAACAGCATTGGTGTGGGTAATTACTCACTTACAGCCAGAGCCACAGATGATGATGATGCAACCACCACATCCAATCCTGTCAATGTAACCGTTGAAGCTGGCAGTTCAGGCGGTGGCACAGTGGCCATAGCCGGGTCATGGACTTCCGGGACCAGCCATACGGCTGAATCCGGTTTGGATCGCCTTTTGGTTCTTACTGCACATGTCGAACACTCGGGAGCTGTCAGTTTGAACTCTGTTAATTACGGTGGTCAATCCATGACCATGGTTGTTGAGCAGAGTGCAAATACAGGTTATGTCGCCTATACCGCAGTCTTTGTTTTGAATGAAGCAGGTATTTCAGCAGCTTCGGGTAATACATTTTCAGCTTCCTGGTCTACGAGCACAGCTCAAAGTCCTGGTTATTCGAGTGTATTCCTTACCGGAGTAAATCAATCGTCACCTATCGGCAGTTCGGATGGCAACAGCAGTACTGTAGCCTCAGCCTCCACGTCGGCCTTATCAACTACTGATGGTGATATGGTACTATTGGCTGCGACTTGTGGAAATACAGGGACTTATAGTACAACCAATGGATTTATGGAAGCCATTGAACTTGGTATCAGTTCATCTGACGGTATAGCCGGATATATTGCTGCCTCGGGATCTGATGAAACACCTGGTGTGACCCATTCCAGCGTGAATCGACAGTCAATTGTTGGATTGGTAGTACAGGCTGGCAGTAGCAGTTCAGGTGGTCCAACGAATCTGATTTCTAATGGTGAGTTTGATAATGGAACCACTGATTGGGGGATTGATAATAATGGCGGAGCAACGGCTGTAGTAACTGCTGTCACTGACGCAGGACTTTCCGGTGTGAATGCCGCACAGATCACAATGCCTGATGGAGGCACCGAAAATTGGCATGTTCAATTTGAACAGGTGTTCGGTCTTGAGAGTGGTAAAACATACGAAATCACTTTTATGGCAAAGGCAGATGCATCAAAGCAAATACAGCTGACCTTCCAACAGACAGTCGATCCATATGCGAATTACTGGGTGAACAGCGGTATAACCATTGGTACATCAGCAGCCACTTACGGACCTTATACTTATAATTGTGATGTGAGTGATAGCGGTGCAAAATTCAAATTCCATATTGGCGGCAATACAACCACGATCTATATTGACAATATCGTCATTACAGAAGTTGGAGCGCCAAAACCTATTGCTGAGGAAGAAATCCTGGCCTCTGCCGATCAACCCAATGATTTTATGCTTAGGCAAAACTATCCCAATCCGTTTAATCCGACTACGGAGATTGCTTACAATTTACCCGAAGCAGTACATGTGAAATTAGAGGTTTTCGACATAACCGGACGACGGGTAAAAACACTTGTGGATTTTAACCAATCTTCAGGTCAGCACGAAGTGTTATTTGATGCGAGGGATCTGACAACGGGTACATATATTTATCGTATAAATGCAGGATCTTTCTATGATATGAAGAAAATGATATTGATAAAATAGAACCTCGTGCTAAAGAAGGTAACCTTTTTTATAAAAGGTTACCTTCTATTCAAAGGATTTACATAAAGATACAATAAAAATAAATTAGTCTATATTGAAGACACAGATGATGTCAGCGTTGCGATCGAAAGAGAAAAGGCAATCAAAAAATAGCGGCAAGAAAAAGAATCGTCTTGTTGAAACCATGAATCCTGAATGGAAAGATTTGTGTGAGGATTGGTGTTAAGATCTCTCATCCGCTAAAGCGGATTCGAGATGACAAGCATAGCACCCTTCGGTCATTTCGAAGGCTTGTCCCGAGGAACGAGGGAACTTCGCCTAACCGCAGCGACTGAGAAATCTTGTCATGGTAATGTTTAAAGATCTCTCACCCGCCTGGACAGCATCTGATGCAAACCACAGCCCCCGGTAAATATTTCTCAAAAACGTTTGATTTTATAAGATCACTACGTATATTGTGTTTATTACAATTCCTCTTGAATTCTGAAACGAAACCTCTTATTCGACCGAATATAAATTGATCCGTGGTTGGTCTGATATTCAAATTGTTTTCTACTTAGTTCAGTATATTGATTTATTTAGGCGGTAAATCTCAACCTGTTCGTAGAAATTGTGATTAAGGTGATTTGTTGATTATAATACGGGAGGGAGTCATGAAACGCACCACTAATAATCTCATTCCATGTACAACACACCGGGCAATAATTGTATTCGTATGCACCTGTATTCTTTTTTTCTCTGCACAAAAAGTTTTACATTCGGAATGGAATTATCATACAATCACCCATGATGGAATGATACGAGAATGCAGTGTTTTCTTGCCAGAAAACTATCAGCCGAACATGCCGGCGGTACTGACCCTTCATGGCAGAACTGAAACCTTTAATTGGTATCGGAATTATTCAATGCAGCATTATGTGGCTGATACGGCCGGATTTATTCTTGTGTATCCGTATGGATACATGAAAGAATGGAATACCGAGCATCTGCCGGGTCTCCCCGATGTGGATGATGTCGGATTCATCTCGGATCTTATAGATACACTGCACGCCACCTATAACTTCGATCTATCACGCCTTTATTGCTGCGGATTTTCAGCCGGGGCATTCATGACGAACAAGCTGGCAGGCGAGCTGGGCCATCGCTTCGCGGCAGCAGCTTCTGTTGCCGGCGGCCTGACTGATATTGCATTAGATTGGGAACCGATCGGGTCCTTTCCGATTCTCCTTATCCACGGCACAGACGATATTACCGTGCCATACGGAGGGTGGAATTTGATTTGGCCGGTAGAAAACACTGTCAATTTCTGGGCCCAGTATAATAACTGTTTGTCACCGCCGGATAATGTCTCATTGCCGGATATTGATCCATCAGACGGCTGCACTGTCGAAAAAATCAGTTATACAAATTGTTCCGATGACGCAAGCGTCATCTTTTACAAAGTGATCAATGGCGGACATAGCTGGCCTGGCACACCCTCAAACCTTACTTGGGACTGGGAGGGAAACAGAAACATGGATATGAATGCCAGTGTTGAAATTTTGAATTTCTTTAAGAAGTATGAAAATTCCTTTGTGAATATCGACTTCGGGAAAGAGGAAAAAACACCTAATCAGTTTGCACTGCATCAGAATTATCCCAATCCGTTTAATCCCAGCACGACAATTAACTTCAATCTGCCAAGATCAAGTGAGGTCACACTTACAATATATATACACTAATCGGAGAAGAGGTTCAGACTCTCATTAGAGAAGAAATGCCAGCAGGTGAGCATCAGGTTGAATGGAATGTAACAGGTCTGTCAAGTGGTATCTATTATTACAGATTGGAAGTGGGTGATCCTTCGACAGGCTCCCCGTCGAAGACTACGGGACAAGCAGGACAGAGTTTTATCCAAACTCGGAAAATGATTGTGATGAAATAATTCATCTGATTAAGGGCATAAAACCACCACTCATACTTGTCATTCCCCCACAAAACCGGGACAGGCCGGTTATCCTTTGAGCCGGCATCCACGAGATTTTGCCCCTACAATAAGGCTGCTCAAACAGCATCCAACACCAGCTGTTTTAAACCCTGCCAGCCGGGTTCATTTCAACAAAGTGATACGAATCGTTTTTTGGAATTCCGATGTGCTTAACCTGCACAAATAAATCCCTGAAGGCTGTTCAACTCCGGACTGACTGGTTCCATTCCAGGATACTGAATGAGAACCTGATGTCATCATGGAGTGAACCAGTGTCTTAATTTTCTCACCGGAAATATTATAAATATTAATGGAGACAAATGCGGCACGGGGTATCGAAAAACATAGTTTTGTTACAGAATTAAAGGGATTGGGATAACCGGGATTTAAAGCATACCTGATGGGATTATCCATGGCTGAATGAAAACGCGGTGGGACAGAAACCACATTATCTTTGTTAAGAACTGCCAAACCGCTGCCTGTCGCGATCCATATTCTCTCTTCAGCATCTATAGCAAGTGAATGCACGTAATTAGACGGCATACCGGAATTATGAATTGTGTAAACTTGCCAGGCCGAACCATCAAATTCCGCGAGACCGCCGCCCGAGGTTCCAATCCATATCACGCCTTCCGCGTCTACAGCCAGATCCCAGATTTCATTAAACGGCAACCCTGAGTTGGAAGTATTATATACAGTCCAGTCAGCCCCATTGAACATAACCAGGCCGTTATTAGTGCCAAACCATAGATTTTCTTCATCATCCATGGTAATAGCGCGTACTGTGTTGGAGGGTAAATCAGAATTACTGTCATTATAAACCATCCAGTTTGCGCCATCGAATTTTGCGAGGCCGCCGTTCATAGTTCCAATCCACTTATTTTTTTCCTTGTCAAGGACAATACAGCGGATATTTTCATCAGGTAAATCCGAGTTTGAAGTATTATACACCTGCCAGCTGCTTCCATTCAACCGGGCAAGACCCGCATCATAAGTACCTATCCATTGATTCCCGCTGCCGTCGAGGGTGATACAGGTGACATAGTCCGAGGGCAATTCTGATCCGGCCGAGACATAATTGGTCCAGTGATTGCCGTCAAAAAAGGCCAGGCCGCCCCAGGTTCCCATCCATATGTTTTCATCAACATCAAGCTGAATGTCCGTGATATTGTTGTTCACCAGATCAGAGTTGGATGAATCATGAACTGTCCATGACAATCCGTCAAATTCCGCCAGACCTTCAGCCCATGTCCCGATCCAGCTGGTCCCGTTTATACTAAATGCCAAGGCTTGTACAGAGATATTGGGCAGACCGGAATTCGAAGTGTTGTAATTTATCCATTCTTCACCATTATATTTGAAAAGTCCGGTCAAATCTGTTCCGAACCATTTATTTCCATTTTCATCAAAAACAATCGAATGAACTGGGCTCGAGGTCAATCCGGAATTATATGAATCAAAAATCGTCCAGTTTGACCCATCCATGACCACCAGGCCGTCCCAGGTACTAACCCAGCCGGTCCCATCCTCTTCCACAGCGATTGAATAGATGCTTTCATCCGGCAGAGTAGAGTTATATGGTGTATAAATCGTCCAGCCCGTATTATCAAATATCGCAAGCCCTTCCCGGGTTGCCAGCCATTTTTTCCCTTCGTTGTCTATTGTAATATTGCGGACAAAATTACCCGGTAAATCCGAATTGGAAGTATTATAGGTCTCCCATTGTGCACCGTTAAATTTTACAAGGCCCGCATCACCTGTGCCAACCCATTTATTGTCAGAATCATCGACAGCCACACAATAGACATCATCAGACGGTATATCTGAATTGGTGGTCTGATAAAGTGTCCAGTTCTCACCGTCAAATTTTGCAAGTCCGCCAGCATATGAAGCGATCCATAGATGATCCTGACTATCAAGGGCAAGTTCGCTGACATAAGCACTGGGTAATTCTGAGTTGGAAGTATTGTAATTAATCCAGTTTTCATGATCAATAAGAGTAACACCTCCCCCTCCTCCGGTCGCTATCCATTTCCGGCCCTGTCCGTCCACAACCACTGATAGGACATCAGTACCAGGCAAATCTGAATTCGCGCTGTCGTAAAAACGCGTTTCATCGGTTGTTAAGTTAATCCTGACCAATCCTCCGTCTGTGCCTGCCCATAGGACCTCTCCTTCCAGCGCAAGTGAATTGACAAGGTCGCCACAGGAGTAATGGGTCCATCCCGGATGATCGGCATAAAGGGTTGTGAGCATGATAAAAATCAGGAAGAAAACGGATCTCAATTCGCGGGTATTCATTGCTGATTCCTCCATTTTTAGATGATAAGAATCCAATAAATCAATGGCATTCATACACCTTAAAATAAAACCAGGACGATGAGGATCCTGTCAATGGGCGCGGAATTAATTTGAATATCCGGTTTTATTTGAAAGATATAAAAATGATATCAATTATATATGAGAAAATCAAATATAATCTCGACGTATGTGGCACATGCCCCCGGGATCCCGCCAAACAGACTGGCAGATAAACAAGCCCGGGGCAAGCTTCAGGTCAATGTGGCTATTATGCGTGCGTTTGTCCAGTTGCGTAAAATGGTAACCAATTATTTTGAATTATTGCGCAAGATAGAGGCCATGGAAAAGAAATATGACAAAAAAAACCCCGACGAATTCGCCGGGGCTTTTTATTATAATGAGGATTTTACATCCTCTGGGAGGCTGTGAGCCTCCCGGAGGTTCAATATTTAACCATTCTTTTGTGCAAATGCTTTCATGAATTCGGTCAGTTCTTTGATGCCCTGGGGTTCCAGCGCATTGTACATCGAGACTCGCACACCACCCACAGAGCGATGGCCTTTGAGACCGCCGAAACCGGCTGCAAGTCCTTCTTTAATGAATTGAGCTTCCAACTCCTCAGTAGGCAAGCGGAACGTCACATTCATGAGTGAACGGCTGTCTTTCTCAACCGCGCCTTTGTAGTAATCGGGCATGGCATCAATGAGGCCATAGAGAAGATCGCCTTTTTCCTGATTGCGTTTTTCCACGGCATCCAGTCCGCCAAGACCTTTGACCCAATCCAACACCAGTTTGAACAGGTAGATCGCATAGGTCGGGGGGGTGTTGAAGAGCGAATCTTTGTCCGCTTGTGTTCTATACTGAAGCAGGGTAGGTATGGTATCCAGTCCCGCTTCAACCAGATCTTCACGAACAATGGCCACAGTCAATCCGGACGGGCCGAGATTTTTCTGCGCGCCTGCGTAAATAATCCCGACATTGCTGAAATTCACTTTGCGGGAGAGAATATCACTTGACATGTCCGCAACAATGGGTACGTTTCCTGTATCGGGGAAGCTCTGGAATTGCGTGCCCGCAATTGTATTGTTCGAGGTGATGTGGCAGTACACCGCATCCGAAGTCAGATTGAGCTCATCCTGCTTGGGGATGCGGTCGAAGTTGGTTTCTTGCGAGGATCCGGCCACATTGGCGTTTCCGATAATTTTACCTTCAGTTAGCGCCTTCTTCGACCAGGATCCTGTCACAATATAATCCGCGGTTTTGCTTTTCTTCAACAGATTCATGGGCACCATGGCAAACTGCATGCTGGCGCCGCCCTGGAGGAAAAGTACTTTGAAATTATTAGGAATTTCGAACAATTCAACAAACATTTCACGGGCCCGGGTATGTATTGCGTCATAATCCTTGGAACGGTGACTGAGTTCCATGACCGCCATTCCCGATTCATTATAATTCGGCAGATCCGCTTTGGCCTGCTCCAATACGGCCAGTGGCAGGGTCGCCGGTCCAGCATTGAAATTCCATATACGTTTCGCCATGAGGATCTCCTTTATTTATTGAAGTTGGTAATGATTTCTACGACTTGATCACCGATACGAAGCAGATTTTCCTTGGTCGATGCGCCGATGTGCGGAGTCATGATTACATTCGGAGCTTTGAGCAACGGGTAATCCGCAGGCGGGGGATCGCTTGGCCATACATCAGTGGCATAGGTGCTGATCTTACCGCTTTTCAGGGCGTCCACCATATCCTCGGCATTGACGCATTTGCCACGGCCGGTATTGATCACTACCACGCCGTCTTTCATTTTGGCGATGGATTTCTTGTTGATCAAATTTTCTGTGTCCGCATTGAAGGGCACGTGAAGAGACAGATAATCAGATTCGCCCAGAACCGAATCCATTTCTTTCAATTCGACCTGATCTGACCATTTGACAAACTTGTCATGCCCGACTACATGCATTCCAAAGGCGCGTGCGCGATTGGCCAGCACAGTGCCGATACGGCCCACACCGATGAGTCCGAGAACCTTTCCCATCAATTCTGACCGCTTCAACTGCTTTTTCTCCCACTTGTCATCAACCATTGAATTATGAGCTGCGATGATTCGATTTGGCACAGAAATCATAAGGGCGAAGGCCAGCTCAGCCACTGCCACACTCGATGCTTCGGGAGTATTATGCACGGCAATGCCTTTTTCTTTGGCATATTCCAGATCCACATTATCCAGGCCCACACCGCCACGGATGATGAGTTTCAGGTTGGGCGCGGCATCGATATACTCTTTAGTGCATTTGGTTTTGCTGCGGATCAGAACCACATCACATTCCGCAACCAGATCTGTGTCCTCAGTCACTTCGCCGAATTTTTTCAGCCGATCCGACAGAGACGGATCAAATGCGTCAGAGATTAAAATTTTCATAACTGATTCCTCCTCTTCATGGATTATTGTTTATTATTTCTTTTTATCAATATTATGAACCATAAAATTGAATTTGCTTAATCCTCATCCAGTAAATGGGTGACCATACCGCTGCCCAGTTTGGGTTCGAACCAGGTTGATTTCGGGGGCATGACCCGATTGGCATCTGCGATACGCATTAGTTGGTCAATGCTGGTTGCATACATGGAAAATGCCACGCTGAACTCACCATGATCCACAAGTCTCTCCAGTGCTTCCAGACCGCGAATTCCGCCGACAAAATGGATGCGATTGTCGGTGCGTGGATTTTGGATATCTAAAATCGGTGCAAGCAGATTTTCCTGCAGGATAAAGACATCCAGTACTTCGACCGGATCGTTATTATCAAAGGTGCCGGTCTTTGCGGTCAGCTTGTACCATTTGCTCTTTAAGTACATACCGAATTCATGGAGTTTTGCAGGGTGAAATTGTTTTTTCTCGTCCGGTTTTGGAGTGTATAGCTCCACATCAAAGTGATCCTGAATGGCTTCGATAAGGGCATTGGGGGAGTAACCATTCAAATATTTTACCACCCGATTGTAATCCATAATACGTAGATGGTCATCGGGGAAAATCACAGTCAGATAATAGCTGTAGGATTCGTCTCCTGTATGATTCGAATTGGCGGCCATGCGTTTATCATAGACGCGTTCCGCGGCAGCGGATCGATGATGGCCATCGGCAATATACAACGCGTCTACGGTCTTGTATGCATTCACAATTTTATTTATCAAATCCTCATCATCTACAATATAAACAGTATGCTCTACCCCATGATCACCGATGAAATCATAATCGGGCTCTTTTTCCATCCCTTGTTCAATCAATTTCTGGATTTCATCGCGGGCCTTGTAGATGAGAAAGACAGGTCCACATTGGGCATTGAGGCAATCGATGTGTTCGGCACGATCCTCTTCCTTATCCAGCCGGGTATATTCATGTTTTTTAATCCGGTCATTCTTGTAATCTTCAACAGATGCGATGGCCATGAGACCCACTTGAACATGGTCACCCATCGTGAGTTTATAAATATACAAGCATGGTTTTTCATCCTGAATCAGCAGGTTTCGAGTCATATAACTTTTCAGGTTCTCCAAGCCTTTTGAATAGACTTTTGCCTCATGCATGTTCATACCAGAAGGTAAATCAATTTCCGGTTTGACGATATGAAGGTAACTGTATTTTTGTTTCTTGGCAAGTTCTCTCGCCTCATCGGAGTTTATCACGTCATACGGCGGAGAAACAATTTCATGTGCCAGGCCATTCGCGGGTCTCAGACCTCGGAAAGGTTTGATTGTAATCATTTGGGGTCCTCATTTAAAAATATGTTTCATCCTGAAAAACAGGAATTGTTTATTGTTTGATCCTTTATCCCTTACAGGATATGATTGAAACCAAGAAATTTAACGACAGGGATAAAAAATTATGAACAGGATGATCCTGAACATCCACAGACTGATGATGAACATCCGCGTGATGATGATGAAGCGAGTGAATCTGAAGATGAAAGAAGGGGGTACTGCGGGGAGTGAATTTGAATTGTGCGCCGAAGCCGCCTTTGGGTTTCAGCTTGCCGGGTGTGTTGTGTTTGAAACACGATGCGCTCCTTCATTAACTGGGGTTCAATTGATAGAGTTTCACTCGATGAATTAAAACGGATGCGTCTGTATCAACAGGTTCAATCCGAAAGCCAAGACGGCCCTGCATGTATACGGGCGCATCAAATCCGCCTTTATCGCGAATGTCATGAATCAGGCCGCCGTTGACATAGAATTGAATCCGATTGCTCATTTTTGCAATATCAATCTGGTGTCGGTTGCCGGTAATACAGGGATCGCTGTCTGCATGAGAGAGCATTAAATAATGGGGATTTTTTCTCAAACGGGACTGGCTCTTTTCATTGCCTTTAACGTCCAGTGTATGATAAGTGATCATATAATTCCGCATGGAGCTGTTGATGTAGTCATTTAGTTTGCCTGTACGAGACTTTGTCGATTTTAACAGATCCTCGCCGCTTATATCCTGCGCACAAAAGAAGATCGAATTTGTTCCGCATGAATCACTGATATTGACTTCATATTCAAGTTGAAAACTTCCCGATAACTCAATCGGAGCCCATAAGACAAGTCCGTTGCCTCCTTGATAGGCAAGGAGTTTGAGTTCGCCATTTTCAGTTAAAACAGCTTCGCCATCACCTTCGAGATGCCAGTCGGAAATGCCCTCTGTAAACTGCTCATCATAATTCAGCTTTGCCCGATACCCGGCGATACTGATCCAGGGTGGCTCGCTTTCTTGCTTTGCACAGCCCGTTAACAGGAAAAGGAGGAATAGTATTCCCATAAGGATGGATTTAACCGTAACTTTAGGCATTTAATCATACTCGAATTCGACAGTTAATATTATTTGCTTTTCAGTTTATCGCGTTGTTTTTTTGCCCGATCTTTACGTTTTCGTTTTAATGAGATTCTGGTTCGTTTCTGCTTGCTTTTACTGCGACTCATGAAAACTCCTTCAACAACATAATTGTCATACATTTTGTAAATAAAGTAAATTAGGTCAAAATATAAAGTATCCGAACGACAAATGCAACTGGTAAATTGTCAGAAATTTAGAGAATTGAGGCTAAATTTCCGATCTATATTTTTGGAATTCTTCTAAATACTAAAAATCACGAGAATTAAGAATCGATTGCCAACCGGAAAGCACAGAGCGCAAGGATAATGGTAATTGGTGCGAATATTATGTTCTCCACCGTAACACCGGAGGTTAAATTTCCGATTGTATTTAGTATAAAGTATATGAATATGATCCAAAGGCTCATACGAGTGATCTTGGTTGGTTTCATGCTATAAACGTAACCGAGTTTGATGACTACTATAAAAATGATAAGCGATGTGACAATTAATGCAATTCCTTCCAGAACTACAATATTTCCGGCTGATTCATTTATTTGTCCGCCCCAGACCATGTCAGAAGGTACAAGGCCAAGCAAAATAAGGAGGTGAAGTACTGCGAATAATCCCATAATGAAAATCATTGTATTGCCGGCCAATTTAAGGCTCAACCATTTTTTCATGATTTTCTCTCCCAATATTTCACATGTTATTTGGAGTGGTGCTGATAAATCCGTCAATAAATGAGTTTTACAAATCGTATGCTGCCGATTATGTTTCCAATGCTCACAGGCAATAGGTTGGTAATGAAATTGATAGTTATTTCCAGTTCATTACTGATTTATAGAAGGGAAGCAGTTCTTCAGCAATCATTTTATGATCTTTCAGACCAGGGTGCCAATCGCAACCGCTTTGATAGAGGCGAGAGAATTGAAAATAGTGTACATTGTTATCCTTAAAGGTGGTGTTCATCTGATTGACCACTTGCATAACATAAGAGTTTAGTATCTTGCCTATATCACCACCGACCATTGGGCTGTTCAGACAACAGATTGTAGCATCAGGGTAACGCGCGCGAATCTCCTTCACAAACTGGATATAAGTTGAAATAAATTTATTTCCATCCACAAGCCCTCGTTCGTAGGAACCATCTCCGTCCGAAAAATCATTGGTTCCCAGACAGATTGAGACGAGATCCGGAGTGTAAGACTTGAAATTCCACTTTGTAATGGATTCAGGACTCAGACTGGTTTGGTGATAGACTTCAGGCATTGTCGGGCCTTCGGTGTTCCAATTCCGGGTGAGCCCCATACCGGATACGGAACTCAGAAACCAGTCCGTATCCAACGCTCTTGCGATGATCGGACCGTAGGTAAGGTAGGCATTGTGCTGATCATACCAATCCGCTGAATTGCAGGGAATTTCTGATGGATCCATTAAGGCACCACATGTCATGGAATTGCCGATGAATTCGATGCGCCGCTTGATGTCCTTGTCCATCGGCAGGATTTCATTGCAGCGTATCCCGAGTACATCAATATACCCAGTCTGAGCTTCAGTGGCTTTGCAAATCAGAAGAGTATGCTCAGAGTCATCCAGTCCCCTTGCAACAGGATATACCGTGTTCTCCTTATCAATTCGAATCCGACCCTGATATTTGCCATCCAATTCAATGGCTATATATCCATGATTGTGATTATCCAGATGTTGATCTTCCAGCAGGATTTTACAATCCGTGCCTTTGAATTTAAATTCCAGATACGATCCCGCGCCATGCAGTCTGGGTTTATCCGGTTGTGAGAAGTCGATTCGTCCTGTATAATGAATGTTCGGGTGATCGGGTTTGATTATTGAATCTCCGATTTGACAGTTAATTAGAATGATGGTAAAAAATAGGATGCTCAGATTGACAAGACGATTCAAGATGCCTCCTTCTTTGTCATTTCTTATATTTGCTGGGCATCGTAATGCAAAGCGGCTGCACCGAGTATTGGTGCCCATTGGGGATTGTCCGTGGTATCCACGACAAGTTTCTCAATAGTTCGTTTGTAAGGAAATGTATTGATCGTTTCCCACATGGATTCCTGAAAGAATTGATAAGATTGTGTAACAGAACCACCCAGAAAAATGGCTTGGGGATCCACAGCGAAAAGTATGGTCAGTATAGCGTTACCAAGATGTGTTCCAAATTTATGGAAGATGTCCAACGCTTTCTGGTTTCCGGATATTGCATCCTCAAAAACCTGATGGCCTTTTATCCCATACTCACGTTTGAAGAATTTGCCGCTGCAATAATCTTCATAGGTTTGTCCGTTATAGGGAATGGATCCAAATTCACCTGCACCGCAGTTTTGTCCTGAATAGAGTTGATTCTGAATGATAATGCCGGCTCCCAGTCCGGTTCCCATGGTCAGACCCACAATATCCTGATATTGCTTCCCCTTGCCGAAATATTTTTCAGAAACCACAAAACAATTCGCATCATTGTTGACATACACCGGTACATTAAACCGTTTTTCAACCACATCCTTTACAGGGATACGATTCCAGGAAGGGATATTCTGTACATCATAGACAATGCCTTTTTCAACATCAACCAGGCTGGGCACACCGATTCCAATGCCGTGAATGCTTTCATCATATAGTTGATCAATGGTATCCAATAGCGTGTTGAGGATCTGCTCTTCGGTTCCTTGTGCATCGTTGTCGGTTGTAAAATGATCCGAGATTTTATCCTTGACGACTCTTGCGATACCTATGTTGGTTCCGCCCATATCTACGCCAATGATTGTTTTATCGAGCATATTGTGATTCTCCATCCAATAATAAATTGGTTTCACTCCTTAATCAGGCAGAAACAGATTTCTCCTTTTTCAATCGAATGGTTTTATTTGTGATGAGCGGTTTTGCCCAGAATCCAATACTCAGGATGTAAGCAATCGTAACGTAAAGAAAGAACATGCCAAAACGCAGGCCGATGGCATCAGCAAGAGCGCCGATGATCAGGGGAACGATTGCTCCACCGATGATACCCGTACAGAGAATGCCGGAAAATGAACCATGATGTTCCTTGACAGAATTCAAAGCCAAAGAGAAAATGATGGACCACATGACCGAATAAAAGAATCCCACCAAGGGAAAAGCAACTTTCGCGACACTACCACTGCCTAAGAGCGCCACTGTGAGACAGAGGATTGCGGCACTGGCGGATCCGATGATGACCTTTCGGCTGTCAAACAATTTAATGACAAGCAGACCCAGAAGGCAACCGATGGTTAAAAGACCCCAGAACCAGGCTACGGCATTGGCACCCACGGTTTGCGGATCGTATCCGTGAATCCTGTAAAGGAATTCCGAGATCCAGTTGCCAATACCCTGCTCTGAGCCCACATAACAGAAAATAGCAAAGAAGTACAGCCAAACCATTTTATTTTTAAAGAGCAGTTTATGGGTTTCCCATCCTCCAGCTTTCTCGTCTGCCTTGAGTTCAACTTTCGGAAATTTCATTATAGCAATCACGCCAACCATGATCAATGTGACAACGGCGAAAATCCAGTACAGCGATACCCATGGCAGATGAGAGGGAACGATTTGTGCCAGCGTGTGCACAATGAGGTTGCCACCTCCCTGATAATCCTTCAGGTTTAGAACGAGATAGGAATAGAGTAGTGGGCCCAAATAGGAGGCCCCACCGAAAAAGAGCTGGGCAATGACAGAATTAAATGCGAAATGTTCTTCGCCGCCAGCGACACGGAGCAGTGGGTTGATGGTGACCTGAAGCATGGCCATGCCCAGACCAATTAAAAAAAGAGAGATCAGGTAAACGGGGAAATTGGGCATGAGCACAAACATAATTGCAGCTCCAGATGCCAAAGCAAATGGCATAAGCATCATACGTTTTTCTCTGAATTTTTCTACCATCATTCCCGAAGGAATGGACATGAAGCCATACGCAATAAAAAAGGCGAATGGGAGGAAGCCTGCCATGGTATTACTCAATTCAAAACTTCGTTTGACCTCAGGGATCAACGGATTAATGATGTTTGTTAAAAATGAAATAACTGAAAAAATGATAAAGATCATCACCATGATAAAGACATTTCTTTTCATGAGAGGAATCTCCTTATGTTAAATTCGTTGACAGTTGACCAATTAATCCTTCTTTATATTCCAGCCTTGATATGTGAAATCAGGTGTTTGTCCATTTAAATCTTCCTTGTTAAACCGTGCATGGATCTGTCTGGTTTCTCCCGGGAGCAATGAGACATAATTGTCATCCCAGAAAATAGGAAGAATGGATTGACCATCCTCCTTCCCAATTATACCAAGTTCGATGAAGAAGGCGAGAGACTCGGTTGGATTTGCCAAGGTAACGATTGCTTGACCCTTATCCTTAAAGTTGCATTCGGCCTTAATCTCAACCTGTGGCAATTGATTCAATTCAGTGAAATCGGCAAAGGATTTATTAGGTGTCCAAAACCATCGCGTATCTTCAAAATCAAGGACATCCGGTTTGGTTGAGAGCCAGTAGAAATTGTTACTGAGAAGATTCCCATTAACATCCTTTAATCTCAGATCAAGAAAGTAGACGGTTGTGACATTGTTCAGTCTGGGTAAATCAAATATTTTCTGGGATGCATTGGCCTCCATATCCAGTTGCACTGATTCCGTGAAAATTATTTTTGAGTTGGAATCCAGAATTCTGATTTCAGCTTGAAGATCCTTCATTGAATTTAAATGATCATTCACTGTGTAGATATTGCCATCCCCATAGTTATAGGCAATATGAACCGGGCGACAGGCAGCTCGGGCGGCATAAAACGCACCATTGGGCATGAGGTACCAGTCGTAGAGCTGCCAGTACATCTCAGGCCAGGCGGAGTTCAGCATCCATTGAATGACTCCCGTGGCGTTGTATTTGTTCACACCGAATGCTTCAAACATGGCACGCATGGCTTCGTAATTGGCAGCCTGGGCTTTGAATGCAAATTCTTCAACATTGCCAGCTTTACCATAACGCTGATTAAATGCATCGAGATAATTATCCAACGTGTTGAATTGGTTCCTGCCACAATGATAATTCCATTCCTCATCAATGGGCCAAAGGTTCGTTTCAGGAATCATCTTCCTGATACTCTCCAGCGGAGGAGGTTGAGGACCGGGCCCTGTTTCAGTGTTGAAACCAAATGCCCCTCCATAATTTTTATCCACATACCAGTAATTGGGAGTGACATATTCATAAGGCCCCCGCATTTTTACGGCAGAGGGGCCGCTAATCTCGCTGGTCATCTCTTTACAGGCCATCAAGGCAGGTCGGGTTGGATCCACTTTGTCCAAATAGGATTGGTAGGTTCGCTCCAGAGCAGGTCTGGGCAGCATGTCGCTACCCAGCACCCAGACAAAAATGGAAGGATGGTTTCGCAGCCATAACACCTGATCTCTAAGAGATTTGGCAACGAGATCAATTTCATCCGGTTCTTTGATGCCGCCGAATTCATCCACTGGTTTGCCCAGATATCCCTCCCATTCCCACTGGCAACTCCAGCCGGGCATGAGAAAAAGGCCATGCTCATCAGCCAGATCATACAGGTACTGGCTGCTTCCCCAGAATCCTTCCAGGCGGATGGTATTCAGATTCATATGTTTCGTGTACAATACTTGTGCTTTGATCTTGTCCTTATCCTCGATCAGCAGCAGGTCGTCTACCCAACCACCGCCACGTATTAAAACCGGCTTGCCGTTGACCTTGTATCCTCTGTGTCCCTCTGCGTTGATATAATCAGAGACTTCCCGAATACCAAACCGTGTTTCCTGTCTATCAGAAACTGCTTCATCCACAATTGCTGTAAGTTGCAGTGAGTATAAGTTAGGCTCTCCCAGATGGATGGGCCACCATAGTTTAGGATTGTCAATCTTAAGTTCCGGATATTCCTCCGGCGAAAAGACAATTTGTTTCTGTTCTTGAGGATTTAATTCAATATCCTGTTGGAATTGAATTCTGTCAATTTTTCCCGATAGGATTCCTGTCACTTTTTCCGTGCTATGATTATGTACTTCGGCCGTGATGGTCAACTCGGCTTCTTCAAATGTATTCAGATTGACTTTGCTTTGCACGAATGGATGATTAATAGAAATCGCACCACTCTTTTTTAGCTTGACACCGCGCCAGAGGCCCATGTTGCTGTCTGGCGGTCGTGGATTCCAATCCACAAATCCGATGGTAAAATCTCCAGGTTGCGGCGGATGGACCTTGACGGCCAGAATGTTTTTATCCTGACGAATAACTTTCGTCACATCGAGTTCATAAATCCTGAAAGAACCAATCATTGAATCTGAAGAGGCGATCTTTTGCCCGTTCAACCAGATGTCAGCCCGGTAATTGATACCCTCAAATATGAGGCGATAATTCGAAGTTGATTCATCCTTAAGAGAAAATTCTGTTCTGTACCACCAGGGTGTTTGAAATTGGATCTTGTCGATGATTTCCAGATTTTTACCGTAATAGATATCCTGATACACGTCATTTTCAACAAGTGCACCCAGAACGGTTGTGGGTACAGACGCAGGAATCCATGCATCCAAATTGATATCCGAACTGGATATTTCTTGTCCATCCAGTGCAGTATCAACCGTGTTAATGATCTGCCAGGAATTCTCAAGATTCATTATATTCCTCTCGTGCTTGCCAGTTTTTGTGCAATTCGACAAGAAAAACGCCATAGAAAGTAAGAGGGTCATGAGCAGAATGGATCTCATGCTATGAATGATTTTATATGTTAGCATGGTGGCTCCTCTATCAAGATTTAGATTATGTTTACGGATTGCTATTTTGCAACCATCTGGTTTACAATCACACCGATACCCACCATTAAAAACGCGATGATCGCCAAGGCAATCAGATAGGTAAAGATGATACTCAATATTTTTCGTTTTCTTGATTCAGGCGAATAAGCTGGATAACTCCTGATAAAGAATGCAGTAAATATAACAAACCAGACCGCGCTTTCAATTGGGCCGTCTTATCAACGCGACAAATGTCCGTAGAAAACTGGAATCGAAATGCAGAATGGTCTCCTTCATATCCATCAGAAACGTCTTCATGGAATAGCGGGAGACGGAAGTCTTCTGGCCGCATTGAGGAAATAATTATCCTTTATCGGATGATCGCAGTTGAGACAACGTGCCAATAAGATACCCTCCCAAAAAAACAATAAAAAATGAATTGATTTAAGGTAATGGATGGCAATGAGGAAATCAATGGAAATTTCCAAGTGATTGGATGGATATAATAAATATAAAGGCTGATGTGGATGCAGTCCCAGAGATCATGGCAATAGTATCATTTTACGGGTGTTAGTGAAATCCGCTGTTTCCAGTTTGTACAAGTAAATGCTTGCGGGTAAATCATGGGCAGAAAATCGGGTATAATGGAGACCTGCGGGAAGAACGTCGTCCACAAGTATGGCTATTTCTTGTCCTGATATATTATAAACAGTTAATCGTACTTCTCCGCTTTTTGGAATGCGGTACGCTATCTCCGTAGTTGGATTAAATGGATTGGGATAATTTTGTGAAAGAGTATAATTGGCAGGTTGTGTTTTGTTTTCCGCATCAATTTGTGTGAGTGAAGTCAGGCTGTCAATGATTGCACGCGCAGATTCGATCTCTCCAAATACAATCATATCAAAGACATCATCCAGCAATCCATTGATCATACCGTCACTTTCATATTGTTTTCTCAAATTCAATATCAGGATGGGTAGGTTCAAATCCTCTGCCGTATAAATCCATTCGGGGTCAATGGATGTCTTTTTAATCTCTTGTATTATTTCCAGATATTGCAATTCAAATTCACGGGTGGGCTCGACGATCGTGCCTTCACCATAATCATTCCATGTGATGATTTGTACAATATCGGGGTTTTGATCCAAAGCAGTTTGCATGGTGGATTCGAATGTGGCGCCATCCTGTGGATCCAGATAACCATAGTTGTATCCCAATTCGGCCTCGGCATAAATGTCATTAAAAGCCGGGAACGCTCCTGCAACTAAATAATCCCAGGAGGATGCTTTTTGATAAAAGTTGGACAAGTAATTGTTCAAGGCATCCTGTGTGAGTATATCATTCACAGAGGCCCACATCGGAGGCCAGGGGAAAGCACCTGCTGCTACAGGATAGAGACGATTGTCAAGTGTGAAGAACAAGGGTTGAGGATCCAGATCAGTGAAGAGAGTTGCCCAATCGGAACTGGCACGAAAATATTGGGGGCCAAATGTTAACAAAACAGGTCGATCATCAATTTTTATATAGCTGCTCGAGTGAAACCAGTTATCCTCCAGATACTGCATCACGGATTTGCCATGTTCAATTGCTTCGCTCTCTTCAATGTAACTCTCGTCTACCATATGACCGATGGTTTGGTCTTCATAGCAGATTGAAAAATGAAGTTCAGCCAGATCAATATAACTGACCAATTCCCGGGTTGCATCATGAAGTGCAGCATAATCCCAGAAATCTTCGTTGCCATACCAATCTACAATGACACCGTCCACGCCGCAGATTTTCATGAGGAGGACCTGATATTCCAGAATCTTTTCATCACTGGAATCATATGGCCCGGTCACAGGGTAATAGTGTGAGGCGATCTCCCTTCGTCCGTTTTCATTCCTTTCATCCGGATTAAAATGGTTCATTGTCCAGTGCCATCCCCAATATCCGCTTACCGCCGGTGTCTGATACCAGGGCATGTAATGCGCCAGGAGAAGGGGGTGGTCCGTTTGAATATTTTGATCCAACACTGATTCAGCGTGAAGTTTATGATAAGGTAGTACGGATATTAGAAATGCGAGATTGAAAATACAAATCAAACAGAACAGTCTCTTGAACATAACGCCCTATCTCACTTGAGTAAATCAGAGATTGATGTAGATGAAACAAAGGAAACAGACCGTTCCCGTCCTAAACACAGGAACGGTCTGTGTACTATAAAAATCTTAAGGCAGCAAAATCATTTTTCTGGTGCTGATAAAACTAGCAGTCTCAAGACGGTAGAAGTAGACGCCTGCCGGTAGTTCATTGGCATGGAACTGTGCATGATGAAGTCCTGCGTTCATGAATCCATCCACCAATGTACTCACTTCCTGACCCATGAGGTTAAATACACTCAAACGGACATTTCCGTTTTCCGGAAGATTGAATGAGATTTCAGTGGTTGGATTGAACGGATTAGGATAATTGGCTGAGAGTTCGAATCCCTTGATTTCAGCAATTTCTTCTCTGATTGCATTGGGAGTACCTGACCGTGTGAAATTGTCAAAAGAGATTTCGACTTCATCTTGCTCAATGCTGGTGGTTTGTAGAGAGAAACTGTAGGCAATGATTCTGTCCAGATCCAGCGTATAATTGTTATGTGGGAATGTTCCCCAGCCCTCTGGTATGAGAATAAATCCTTCATCGCTGGGAGGTGTATTGCCATCGGTTGCGCGTTCCAAAAGTGGAATACTCAGTTCTACCCAACTGCCCTCTGTGTCCACAATGGTTGCGTTTTCATAAAAATATTCTTCTTTTGCGGCCGCACCATCAGGTTTATCGATCAGATGTACGCGAAGTATGAAAGCCTCAGGGTGATCCGGTGCGATATGTACTTTGATCCACACAGATAGTGATTCACTCTCGCTCCAATCAAATGGCTGATCTGCAGGTGTGTTATATCCCATATGTGAAAATGTTCCCCAGGAGTTGAGGCTGACAAAGTAAAGGTATTCTCTTAATGCGGCTGCTCCCTCATAGGCATCCGTTGAATCATCTGTGATTATCTGTTCGTGATCAGTGGATTCAATATGTATCCAGTTAATCGTTCCTTCAGCTATCGCACCGTCAAAGTTGTTGATCACGATTTGTGCTGATGCGATGATTGGGAGTATGACCAGAAATAATATCCATTTTCCATGACGCATTGTGTTGTCCTCCTTAATTGTTGTTCAGTTATTTAGCGCAATTATCCGATGTTATCGGGTTTAACCGCTTAAACAAATCCCCAAACAAAATAATGTCTAAGAGAGATTTATGCAATCTAAATTTTGATTTTTACAATTTTTTATATTTCGATAAATGGATTAAGTGGATTGTATCTAGAAAAAGGATGTCAGTTTGTTGCCAGTGTGAAAAAGGCATTATTAATATTAATAATAGAATTCCGGATTGATAACGTGCATTTTACTGTCCAACTCAATGTCTTCCTGTTCCAACAGGATGTGTTTCATTTCCAAACCTCCCTGATAACCGCCCAGAGTCAGGTCCGATCGAATCGCGCGATGGCAGGGGATGATGATAGGGAAGGGATTGTTTGCGAGGGCATTTCCAACAGCTCGTGCTGCTGATGGTTTCTCCAAATGTTGTGCGATGCGTTGATAGGTTGTGATCTGCCCTCGTGGTACTTGATGCTCTGCACTAAGCACCCGTTGTTGGAACGGGGGACAAAGATCCAAACGGGCAATGTCCAAATCGAATTTGATATCTTTGCCATCAATGGCTTCTGCGATCTGTCCAACAACTTCATCCATCTCAGCACAAGAGGATGATATAATTCCAATATACTGTTGTTTTACGATCACCTGGCCAGCGGAAATATCCGGGCGTGAAAGTATGATCCGGTTTACTTTGGGGATATCCTCGTCAGGAGACCAGACAAGTCCAAAGGTTCCCAGTTTGGTCGATCCCATCACAAAAGAAAAATGCGTATTATCCATCCTGTTTAAATCCATTTCAGAATAAAACCAAATATAAGAATCAAAAGAAAATCAAATGCGAAGATGCTTCCTACAGTGATTATTTTCTTTTTCACAGTTTCCATGTCGAATACCCAGAATGAAACCAGGAAGAAAGGGAGATAGCCGAATAAGATAATTAGCCACGGCGCGGAAGCACTCCACCAGGAATATTCCCACGTCAATGCGTCAATCCAGTTCAATAAAATCTCTAAAAATACACAGAATAATGTGAATGTGAAGGCCAGGAATAACCGGTTGTTGATACCCAGGATTTTCATCTTTTTATCCTTGGGCAGCATTTTTGAGAATGCAACGCCCGCTACGGCAAACATGAAACAGATTTCAATATTCAGTCCGATCAAAATCAAATAGGCTGTTTCACCGGGCGCACCCCAGACGGGTGCATGATTGGTAAAATGAAAGACGAGAGAATTCCAGATTTCGTTGAACCAGTCCATGCCCCAGAATGCGAGACCCGCAAATACCAGACTCCAGTTTCTCCGCTCAATCTCCACAGCGTAGACATACACAACAAACGCAAACAGGGGGATGACATACCACTTATAAAGGCTTGGATCCCTTAAAATATTCGAAGCTTGTAAGGCAAAATCTGTGGGCATGGCGGATCTCCTTTATACAAAGGCATATCGGAAATGCAAGCTGTTTTCAGAAAGTGTTGTTAAAAACCGCTCCGGGTGAAAATCCCGAAGCGGTTCATTTTTCACCTTCACTCTTGAAAAGGCTATTTAATCAACATCATTTTCTTCATTTCAGTTATACCATTGGCCTCAAGTTTGTACATGTACATGCCCGCGGGCAGTGTGTTGGCATCCAGTGCAATTTCATGATAACCGGCGTTGAATTGCCCTGCGGCCAGTTCTTTGACAGTCTCACCCAGCGTATTGTAAAGGGTCAGGTTTACACGGCTGTCTTTATCCAGTTTAAATGGTATAATCGTAGTCGGATTGAATGGATTCGGAAAGTTCTGGAGCAGTGCATGGGTCTCGGGTCGTATTGCAGGTTTTTTCGGATTATCCACTGCGGTGCCAATGCCGACACCTTCTTCAGAAAGGTAATACCCACCGACCGGAACATCAGTATAGGTGTCGACATTGCCGGTAGGCCATCTGATGATTACACTATCCACAGTGGTGGCTTCGCCCACACCAAAATGCGCCCAGGTATGACCGTGTCTGAGACCACCCATACCACCACACTCGATATCACGGATTTGATTCTGTTCACCAATGACAATTCTGAACCGGGTACCCAAACCGGAACCATTGTCACTACTGCCACTTGCACGTGGTCTGAATCCGATAAAGTTATTATCGTTCCCATCATTGTGAAGCAGCATCTTGTCATTGGAGTTGAGATAGATATCCAAAAAGCCATCGGCGTCATAGTCAACCATCATGACATTACGGCATTCTGATAAAGTCACGCCAACGCCTGTTTCTGCACCCACTTCTGTAAAGGCACCATCGTCATTGCGATACAGTTTTTGTTCTCCGCTTGAACCAACCAGTAGATCCTGATCTCCATCATTGTCAAAATCTCCCCATCCCATACCACGAGAATCACCAATAGGGCCCTCCATGCCTTGATCTGGAGCGATATCCGTAAAGAATTCCCCATCATTCTGATAGAACATGTCGTTTTCACCCGTGCCGCCGCCGGTCCAGGTAACCAGGAAAAGATCGAGATCCAGATCGTTGTCAAAATCTGCCCAGCTTGAGGCAATCGCAGCATTGGCGATTATATCTTTGTCCTCAGTTACGTCCCACAGCTCGCCGGCGATATTTTCAAATAAGCCGCTGGCCTGTCCGGGTGTTCGAATCGTAGGCATCCACACATCCAGATCACCGTCATTGTCGTAATCCAGAAAGTTGGGACTCCATGCTTCAAATTGGTATTCAGCTCCCATAATCGCAAGCGCCTGATCGGTAAAAACACCCTCTTCATTGATGAGGAGTCGTGCAGGAAGACCACCGCCATCTTCACCACTGTAAGTCACATCCAGATCTCCATCTTGATCAAAATCGCCACAGCTCATTGCCCAAAGCTGCAGTGTGGGATCGAACAGATCCAGGCCTGATGCAACGGAGATATCGACAAACGTATCGCCCTCATTTTTAAATAGTTTGACGCCCGCATTCATGTTAAAGAGGTCAAGATCATTGTCATTGTCAATATCTGCCCATACGGCACCTGTCGCATATCCAGCGGTTGTGTCTACAAATCCCATTTCCGTACCCACGTCCACGAATGCATCGCCATCGTTTCTGTACAATACATGCTGTGCTGTAACAGCAATGAACAGATCCAGATCGCCGT
>JABMRT010000007.1 GCA_013202295.1 Candidatus Zhuqueibacterota bacterium | reverse complement strand
GGGTTCTACCCCGGGACGGAAAAAGGAGGAGGGCTCAGCCCTCCTGTTTAACGCGTTTCAAGGTAGAACCTTGGAACGATCAATCCGTCCCCAGGCAGAGCCTGGGAACGAGAGAAACGATCAAATTCCGAATATAAAGTAACAGGGACAATTTCCACCGTGTTTCAAATAGACAACAACCAATTCAAAGCCCTTTTTCAACTCTTTCTGCGGCTCGATTTCAACAGGGGGCGTTCCGGTAAATCAAAAAAACAATTCGTGCGCATGCTGATCTTTTACGGATTTCTCGGCGGCACACTGTCCGGTTCGCTTCTGAATCAAACGTCACCTATTATCTATACATTTATCGCGTTTTCATATCTCATGCTCATGGCCGCGTCAGCTGTGCTGCTCGAACTTGGCCAGGAAATGGTCATGCCCGAAGAATTTGAAACGCTCGGATATTTCCCGATTCCATCCCATACTTATTTCGCAGCCAAGCTGGCCCATATTCTTTTCTATACAGGATTAATCAGCGCTTCGCTTTCTATTTTTCCGGCCGGATTGGGATTGCTGCTTCCCGGATCGGATTGGCGCTTTCCTGTCACGTTTATCCTTGGCGGACTGAGTGCGGGTGTATTCTCAGCCGCATTGATGGGGCTTCTTATGGCATTCCTGATTCGGTTTATGGAGACGGAACGCTTAAAAAACATGGTTGCCATTTTTCAGGTTTCCCTGACATTGGGCCTCGTTTTTCTGTTTCAATTGATACCACGGGCCACGGATTCCAGCACCAACCTGTTCAATACATCGCTTTCATCATGGATGAACTTTCTGCCCCCTGCCTGGTTTACCAATTTGGTTCTGAAGTTGAGTGGGCATGAAATCGCTCTATCATGGATGCAGATTCTTCTCGTGATTACAATCACAGGCATCATTCTTCTGACTGGTCTGTACAGAATGGGCAGGCTCTATTCATATTGGATTTCTTCAAATCTCGAAGTGCCGAACACTCATAAACAAAAATCTTCCAGACGCACAATGATTCGTGTCCCCGTGATACAGCGCCTCTTTCACCGTAATTCAGAATTGAATGCCGGTTACATGCTTACGGTGCAGATGCTGAAACGGGACCGGGCCGCGAAGATGACCATTTTTCCGATCCTTGGCATCTCCCTGGCGTTTCTTGTGCGAGCTGTGCTTGAGCCGCAGTTTATTGATCCATTCGTGTATATCTCTGGATTTGATACCGATATCTCATCCAATTTATTCTTCTATTTTCTGTTTGCGGGCATCCCGTTGATTTTAACTTTGTTGACCTATAGCCGCGATTGGCAGGCCGCATGGATCTACAGCACGGCTCCCATTCGCCAACCCTATCGGTTGATTCAGGGGATGCGATTCGCAGTGCTTCAATTTTTACTGATCCCGTTTTTCATCCTGATGGCTGTGATCCTTTCTTTCAAAATACCGTTTATACATGCGATTCAGCATGCGCTGTTTTTATCCATTTCAGGGCTGACTGTTTACTCCCTGCTCGGAATAGGCATGAGGTATTTGCCATTTTCAAGAGAGCGGCAACAGATCAATCGATTAAAACGACTCATGATGCTTATGCTTGCAATACCGGTGTTTATTTGTGTGCGATTTTTACAACAGTTTTCCTATTCCGATTCAGCACATTATTGGAGTATTATTGTGATTTTTATCGGAATTTTGATTATATTAGAATGGTTTATGTGCAAGTGGCTTGGCCGTGATAAATTTCTCAGCAGACTTGTTCTATAGGTTTTACCGACAGGGATTTTCAAAGAATTATGAAAAAACAATCCCATAAAAATATATTTTTAATCCTCTTACTATTCACGGGTTTATTCCTTTCTTGTGATCAATCAATTCCTTCAGCCACTCTGATTCTGAAAAATGGATATGTATTCACGCTGCACCCAGCACGAAAATATGTGCAGGCTGTGGCCATTCGTGGAGAGCGCATTCTGGCCATTGGCAGCGATGAAGAGATGATGCGATATGCGGGCCCAAATACAAAAGTCATGGATGTACAGGGCCGGTTCGTCTGCCCCGGATTCAATGACGCCCATCTGCATCTCGCATCAGGGGCCCAGGCCATGGGTGAAGTGGATCTGACAGGATTGACATCCATACGTGAATTGCAGAGACGGATTTCCAACCGAGTGCGGCGATTACCGCCTGGTGGCTGGCTGTTGGGCCGCGGCTGGCTTGTAGGCCGGGGATGGGATCAGACCCTGCTTCCTGAAGGTGAATGGCCAACCAAGCGTATCCTCGACGCCGTCGCACCGGATGTGCCGATTTTTCTCAAACGCATTTGCGGGCACGTCGCGCTGGTGAATTCCGTTGCATTACGTATTGCGGGTATAGACCGGGAAACGCCTGATCCGCCCGGTGGCCGCATCGTTCGGGATGAACGCACAGGCGATCCGACCGGCATTCTTGAAGAAAACGCGATGGATCTGGTTACCCAGTATATTCCCCCGGTTGAAATGTCGGATATTCGTCCCCACCTGATCGAGGTCCTCAAACAATTGAGTCAGTATGGCATCACGACTGTACAGGATCTAAGCAATCCGGAAACCCACATGCTATATGAGGAACTGCTCGAGAAAGACAGTTTGACCTGTCGGATATCCCTGTGGGCGGATATGAGTGATGATCTTACAGAAGCCCGACGCATGCGTGATAAACACAGAAATCCCCTGCTTTATTTTGGAATGGTGAAAGGATTTGCCGACGGTACGTTGGGATCCCGTACAGCAGCGTTGTTCCAATCCTATACGGATGCGAATGAAAGTTATGGTTTACCAAGGATGACACGGAATGAGATGAATCTTCAGGTGCTTCAGGCGGATCGAGAGGGATTTCAGATTGGAATACACGCCATCGGTGATTTGGGAAATCGGATGGCTCTTGATGCCTATGAGCTGGCACTCCATTTGAACGGGGATAAAAAGAGACGACATCGCATTGAACATGCACAGGTATTGAGCCCCGAAGATATTCATCGATTTAGTGCATTGAATGTGGTGGCCTCCATGCAGCCATCGCATTGTATTGAAGACATGCGGTGGGCGGAGCATCGCCTTGGCACGCAACGCTCGATGTATTCCTATGCATGGCGGTCGCTGAAGGATTCAGGAGCCACACTCGCGTTTGGAACCGACTGGCCGGTTTCGCCCCTCAATCCAATCATTGGATTGTATGCCGCAGTCACACGAAGGGACACAACCGGATATCCGCCCAAGGGATGGTTTCCTCAGCAGCGTTTGACCATGGAAGAAGCGATTGAAGCCTATACTTTGGGTTCAGCTTATGCTGAGTTTGCAGAGGATAAGAAGGGCATGCTTGCGGCTGGCATGCTTGCTGATCTTGTGGTTCTGGATCGGAATCTATTGAAAGTGCCGCCCCGCGATATTCTCGATGCGCAAGTGATATATACTATTCTGGGTGGTGAGGTCGTTTTTGAAATTGGAAAGTAATTGACATTATAGCAAGGAACTATCTTTAGGTTTGGAGCGGCACGATATATGCATTTATGATTTTTTCATAAACGAATATTTTCTTTGACTCATAATTGGTCGATGACTGAAGGAGGATGAGATGCCCTATGCATTTTTCAATATACCAGTTCCCAAGAATGAACCCGTCTTAAATTACGCGCCTGGCAGCCCCGAAAGAGGTGCAATTAAAAATCAGATTCAAAGTATGTTAAAAGAGGAGATCGAGATCCCGATCCTCATCGGTGGTGAAGAGATCAAGACGGGAAACATGGGGGATTGCATCTGTCCGCACGATCATGGTCATGTTCTGGGCCGGTACCATAAAGCCGGGGAGAACGAAGTTGAAAAAGCAATCGCCGCTGCGTTGATGGCCCGAATCGAATGGGCATCCATGTCGCTTGAAGCGCGGGCGTCCATTTTCATCAAGGCGGCCGAGATGCTTTCAAAATCGTGGCGGCCGATTCTCAATGCGGCCAATATGCTAAATGCGAGCAAGACCGTACACCAGGCCGAGATTGATTCTGCATGCGAATTGATCGATTTTCTTCGGATCAATCCTTTCTATATGCAGAAGATTTATCAGCAGCAGCCCAATTCCTCCACAGGGTGCTGGAACTATGTGGAACAGCGTCCACTTGAAGGATTCGTGTTTGCAATAACACCGTTCAATTTTGCATCCATTGCCGGCAATCTGCCCACAGCGCCGGCCATTATGGGAAATGTGGTGGTATGGAAGCCTGCTTCATCTACCGTCTACATTGCCTACTATATTATGAAATTACTGAAAGCAGCCGGACTGCCTGATGGCGTGATCAATATGGTTCCCGGACCCGGTAACACAATTGGCGATCCGGTACTTCAAAGTCCTGAATTGGCAGGCATTCATTTTACCGGTTCCACACCCACGTTCCGATCTATGTGGCAGATGACTGGACGTGGTATACGTAAATATAAAACCTGGCCGCGTATTGTGGGTGAGACAGGTGGCAAGAATTTTATTTTCGCTCACGCTTCCGCTGATCCGGATGCGCTGACAACCGGTCTTGTCCGTGGTGCATTTGAATATCAGGGGCAAAAATGTTCTGCAGCTTCCCGGGTGTATGTTCCAAAATCCATCTGGCCCAAACTGAAGAAACAACTTCAGGAGATGGTGGCCGAGATCAAAATGGGCAGTCCGGAAGATTTCACAAATTTTATGTGCGCAGTGATTGACGTGTCCGCTTTTGAGACCATCACGGAATATATTGATTTCGCGAAGCGATCCTCGGAAATGGACATTATCTGTGGAGGTGGATACGATGATTCTACGGGTTATTTTATTGAGCCCACGATTGTCGAGGTCAAGAGTCCGAAAAGCAAGCTTATGGAAGAGGAGATCTTCGGTCCGGTTCTGGCCATCTATGTCTATCCCGATTCGGAGTATATTGAAACCCTCCATATCTGTGATCAAACCTCACCCTATGGGCTCACCGGTGCTGTTTTCGCCACAGACCGAAGGGCCATTGATCAGGCATCAGAGGTTCTTGTGAATGCGGCCGGCAATTTTTATATCAATGACAAACCGACCGGCGCGGTTGTAGGGCAGCAGCCTTTTGGCGGTTCGCGCGCATCCGGCACCAACGATAAAGCAGGCAGCATGCTGAATCTACAGCGTTGGGTTTCTCCGCGGACTATCAAGGAGAATTTTGTCCCCGCGACTGATTTTAAATATCCGCATATGGAAGAAGAATAATCCAATCAGACATATAGAGAGCATAAATGGCCGGATCATGGAATCCGGCTTTTTTTATGTTTCACAATTCAGGCATTATTTTTGGTGCATACATCCTAAGAAATATATTGTGATTTACAGAATCAGGATTTACATTGGATTATCACGATAGGTGGAACTTGAATTTCGTGAATTTGTCTTAATTGCCAGATGGAGGTTTGAATGAAACAGCAATATAAATTTATCCAAATCGGTCGTTTATTTCCCATCCTCACTGTTTGTGCAATCGCTTTGATTGCCAGCTGCACCCTTTTTGATCTAAGCGCGCCCACATGGGATACGCATTTCACAGTGCCACTGATCAATAAAACCTACACCATGAACAAGTTTATTGAGGATGAGGATAATCTGATTGTGGGTGGTGATGGACTGGTTGCTTATACGCTTACAGGTGAGATTGAACCGTTTGAATTAGGGGGGCATTTGAGGACAGATAACCTTGAAAGTCATCTGTTTTTTTTCGTGGATCAGAATTTTACTACAAATACTCAATCCGGGGCTGTGAAGCTTTCTGAGCAATATAAGATTACAGAGGCAATTATCAAAGAAGGCTCTCTATATATCGAAACCCACAATCCGACAAGGTATGAGATTGAGTCAAGCTTTACTTTTGAGGACTTTCAGAATGCTTCACTTCCTTCCTCTGTCATGGCGATTCCCGATAATAGTGCCGAGTATGGTCCTTATGATATTGCGGGAGCAGTGGTTTATCCTGATCCTTCAGACAGTGTGAGTATCCGTTATCAAATTAGAAATGAAAAAGTGGGGGAAGGTTCAAACGGAGACTATTCGGGCAATATTGAGGTTGTTGTTCGAATTGAAAATGTGGTGTTCGAACAGGTCTCCGGAGTGCTGAATCAGGTGACTGTTCCCTTGGATACGGTGGATACTGAGTTGAATTTGCCAGAGCAGTTAGAGGGTATTGAATTCGGACCGCTTACCCTCCAATTGACAATAGACAATGGAGCGGATGTTCACGCTGAGGCCGATATTCAATTTGATGCAATCAATAAAGCCGGGGAATCAGAGACCATAACAGGCGGCGGTTCTGTTGAAGGCAACTCAATTAATACACTTGATATTGACGGATTTGAAGCCATCATCAATCATTTCCCGCAGCAACTGTATTTTTATGGCTCTCTTTCACTTGGTGATGGAAAAAATCCATCCGTTGTCCGCTATGATGATGTCATCCAGGGATCTTATTTTGCAGAAGTTCCCCTCGTTTTTCGTCTTGATGATTATATGAACGAAACCGAACCGGATACAATTGATCTGGGTCAAGATGCTCAAGATGCGTTTCGGGATAATATGCTTGAAGCCCATCTGATGATTGAAGCATTCAATCATTTGCCTCTTGGCGCTACGGTTGAGATTATTTTTTCCAGAAGCAAGGAATCGGTGTACAATCAGAACGCTGATGTGGTAAAAGTGCTTCGGCTGAATCCGGGTGAAACACCGCAGGGGCAGGAGGGGACGATAGATAATCCAGTGCCGGTGATTGGTTCTGGCGAGAGTATTATCGATTTTGGGCTGACCAAAGATGAGCTTGAGGTATTTGAGCGGGATCAAATCTTTTTTGGCACGCGCATTTCATTTGATGCCACGCCCGGATTTGTGCAGGTGAGTCCGGAGGACTACATTACCCTCCGTTCCTGGATTGATGCGGCCATTCATATGAAAGTTCCTGAAGAGGATGAAGAGCAAGGGGGTGGGGCATGAGAATCCGAAAGATGAATTCATTTATAGGCCTGTTGATCATTGGATTTATGATCATGTCTTCAGTCGCTTTTTCTCAGATGACCGCGCGCGGTCTGGGTCTTGCCGGTGCGTACACCGCGCTGGCTCGCGGCGTGCATGCGCCTTCTTGGAATCCGGCCAATCTTGGTCTGCCGGATAAT
The DNA here is from genome assembly GCA_013202295.1 of Candidatus Zhuqueibacterota bacterium. Lineage (GTDB taxonomy): Bacteria > Zhuqueibacterota > QNDG01 > QNDG01 > JABMRT01 > JABMRT01. The sequence continues at coordinate 17,690 of JABMRT010000007.1, read as the reverse complement.
CCCAACTTCACGTTCACATTCATTGGCCTTGATGTCAATATGACGAACAACAGTTTTTCGCAGGGTACACTGAATAAATATAGCGGCCAGCATCTTTATCCTCAAGACATCGCTGATATTCTTGATCGAATTCCAGATAGCGGACTGGATTTGGATATTTATGCTTTGGTTCGCGGTCTGTCGTTTTCAACGGGCCGATTCGCCCTGACATTTGATGTGATTACAGATGCAATGGTTCAGATTGATAAAGAAATCTTCGAGTTAATATTCACGGGCAATGAGATTGATAAAACTTATATGTTTGAAGACATGGATGGCAAGGCGTGGGGTGTAGGTTCTATCGGCCTGTCATACGGACATCCCATTGAAGTAGAATGGGCACAAGCGTTTGCTGTAGGCGCCACCTTAAAACTCCTTTACGGAGGAGCTTATGGTCAGGTTGATGATGCGAAAGTTGCCTTACACACAGAGCGATTCGGTTTCAATCTTGACGGAAACTACAAAACCACATTCAGTCAGGGATCCATGGGATGGGGAACCAATCTTGGCGCGGCCGCGCAAATCGATGAAAAGTGGACGGTCAGCGCTGGATTCCAAAATCTGCTGGGTTCCATCCCCTTTAATAAAGAGATGCAAACGGATGAAGGATATTTCAACGGAGACTCCCTGACGATTATGGCAATCAGTGATGATGATGAAGAAGAGGATGTCCTTGTTGATAGCGTCTGGACTGTGAAGGGCGGTTCCTTCTCAAAAAATCTACCCATTGTTTTCCGGGCTGGATGTGCGTACCGTGAGGGCAATACTTTGCTTGTTGCAGATTATTCTCAGGGATTTCAAAACACGGCCATTGTAAGTAAAACGCCCCGGCTTTCGTTCGGTACTGAATGGCAGGGAGTGTCCTGGCTGCCTTTGCGTATGGGTGTGGTTCTTGGCGGCCGTACCGGATTTGGAACTTCCCTGGGTTTTGGCATCCACCCGGGTGGATTCGTCATGGATATCGGCATGTTGTTCAGAGGATTCTTTGTCCCAAATACGATGAAGGGATTCGCGTTAGGCTTGGATATCGGATTAGAGTTGAATTAACATTAAATATCAAAGTGCGACACACCTCCAAGGTGCGTCGCACTTTTACCTTCCCCATCTTTGCAGGTTCATTCAAAGAAATTCAATAGATACTCAACCACCACTTGTGGAAAATTTGCATTAATAGCCATACTCAAACTATCATGAATGGATCAACCATCCTAGCGAGCGTGTGCGAGAATCTCCATTATACTGATTTACTAAAGCCTAGAATTCAAGTTTTGAAAAAAGTTGTAGCATTTGTGTGAAAATTGATTTATGACATCTCATTGCCTTATAATCTTCTGATTTATTATGCTTTATGGGATTAATGAAATATACTAATTTTTGAGATTATTCCGATCCCATCATTACTCTTCTTGCATGTTTAACCGGACACTCATGATGTCAGATATACATATAATTAATGACATTTCACCTCATGTTAGAAATTGGTTTAAACTTGCATTTGGATGCAATTGATTGTATATTTAGGACTCAAAATAGTAGTTAATTAAAGAGATGTGCTTTGGGTAAAATTATAGCAGTTGCGAACCAAAAGGGCGGGGTCGGTAAAACGACTACGGCAATCAATCTTTCCTCCTGCATCGCAGTGGCAGAAAAGAAAACTTTGCTTGTGGATATGGATCCGCAGTCGAATGCAACAAGTGGTTTGGGTGTGGATCATAAGACGATAAAAAAGAGTACTTATGAAGTCATTCTCAGGAACGAAACTGCTCAGGATACCATCATTCAGACTCAAATCAATTTCCTTTCTCTACTTCCTTCAAGCATTCGTCTGGTCGGTGCGGAGATCGAGCTGGTCAATATGATGGGTCGGGAGAAAGTGCTTCAAGGATTTTTAAAAGAGATACGGGATGAATATGATTATATCTTTATTGACTGCCCTCCATCACTCGGCTTGTTGACCATCAACAGTCTCACCGCAGCGGACTCTGTGCTCATCCCGATTCAATGCGAATATTATGCACTTGAGGGATTGAGCCAGTTGTTGAATACAGTACGTCTCGTGCAGAAGAATTTGAATCCTGAACTGGAGATTGAAGGCGTACTGCTCACCATGTTCAACAACCGGCTCAATTTGTCACAGCAGGTTGCTGAAGAAGTCCGAAATTATTTTGGCGACAAGGTGTTTAAAACAGTGGTCAGCCGGAATGTCCGATTAAGCGAGGCACCCAGTTTTGGGAAACCGGTTATTCTTTATGATGCTGTTTGTATGGGATCAGAGAATTACATGAATCTGGCCGAAGAGGTCATCAAGCATGAAGACTAATCGTCTGGGGCGTGGGCTGGAAGCTTTGATCCCACAGAACTCCCCTGAGGATGAAGCTGGAAGACCAAGGTCCCTCGACCAAATCGAGGTGGCTTCTATTCGTGTAAATCCACAGCAGCCCCGTCTTGCCTTCGATCCCAAACGTCTGGATGAGCTGAAACAATCCATTAAAGAACATGGCATTATCCAGCCGATTACTGTACATAAAAACGATTCGGGATATGAGCTGGTCTCAGGAGAACGCCGCCTCAGAGCTGTGAGCGATCTGGGCTTTGAGCGTATCCCGGCGTATATCATCGAAGTTCACTCTCAAGATGAATTATTAGAACTCGCGTTGATTGAGAATATTCAGCGAGAGGATCTCAATCCCATAGAAATCGCACAAGCTTATCAGAAATTACAAAAGAATCATGGACTTACTCAGGAAGCAGTGGCTCAAAAAGTTGGCAAGGACCGGGCTACGGTCGCCAATTTTATTCGGCTTTTAAAGCTCCCCGGGAAAGTACAGGATTGTCTGAGCAAAGATGAAATTTCAATGGGGCATGCCCGCGCTCTTATGGGATTGCCGAAAATGGAAGACCAGATCCAGCTTTGTAAAAAAATTGTTAGCCAGCAGATAAATGTGCGCCAAGTGGAAGAGGCGGTTCGAAAAGTGGTTGAAGGTGCGAAACCTGTTTCGAAACTCAAAGTCCGTGACACGTTTATTATCGAGATTGAAGATAAGATACGAGAAATTGTCAGCAGTCAGGTGCGTGTGCGAAAATTGGGCAAGGGTGGCCGCATTGAAATCGATTATTTTTCAGATGAAGATCTTGAACGTATTATGGACCTTTTAAATTCAATCCAGTCATAAACCAAGATGAAGAAAAAACAACCTACACGATATTTCAGTCTTATGTTTGTCCCGGATCAAGATGGAGATCCAAGGAACCTTCTGTTATCCTACGGCCAAGGCAGAATGCTGTTAATTGTGCTCGCTATTCTGGGTCTGCATACACTTCTTGGTGTGGTCGGTTATTTTTACATCGGTTCCCTTCGTGGGCAACGTACGGAGTTGAAAGAGAATGTAAGTATTCTTGAAATCCGAAATAAAAAGATAGAAGGAATTTATTCAGAGTTTGAGAAGATCAAAGCCATTGATCAAAAAATAAGAACCGCTTTCGGGAGCACCCTGGGGCTTGAGCCTCAAATTCCTGAAGACTGGGCAGAAATGGCTACCCGTATTCAAAGCACTGCGCCGGTGATGACAGATGGCACAGGCATGCGAACGGTTCCCTCGGAGTCCTCAGAAAACCACACAAGAGACGGTCTCTATTTTTTGACAGAGAAAAAAGGTGTTTATACAGGTCCTGAATACTTACCCACGCTTCTTCCGGTGGGTGGATATCTGACGACGCATTTCCAGAAGGGTGGATGGTATATTGGCCGCAGCCATTACGGGATTGATATCGCTGCGCCTAAAGGTTCAGTGATTCGGGCGGCTGGCGCGGGTATTGTTATTTTGTCAGACTGGACACCTGATTTAGGGAACGTGGTTGTTCTCTCACACGGGAATGGATTATATTCCTATTATGGTCATGCCATGCACCTACTGGTTGAACAAGGTAATTTTGCCAGAAAAGGGCAATCCATCGCATTACTTGGTAGTTCCGGGATCAGCTCGGCGCCACATCTTCACTTTGAAATCTGGAAAAACGGCGAGCCGCTTGATCCCGAAGATTTTCTCTTCGCAGCCAGGCAGCGCCAAGACGAGAACAGTTTATAAACTAAAATTCAATATTAGGAAACGAGAGAGGTACTTTGTGAAAGCCAAGGGAAGTTCTGAGATTAACCGATCCGGTGAACTGAATACGATTATCGGAAAAGGTACCAAGGTGCAGGGCAATATTACTGTCCAGAACAGTCTTCGTATTGATGGGAATATCACCGGGAATATTCAATCAACAGATACTGTAATTGTTGGAAAAGAGGGCCGGGTTAAAGGTGAGATTAATGCGAAAGATATTCTCATCGCCGGGGCAGTTCGGGGTCAGGTTATTGCGGAAAACAAGGTCTACCTGGAAGCCAAATCCATAATAGAGGGAGATGTGAAAGCGTCCCGTCTGGTCATGGATGAAGGGGCCTCATTTGATGGGCAGTGTACCATGAAAAGTGATGGAGGAATTGGCAAAGAACCTGGAAAGGAGGCCTCATCATCATGAGTGCAACTTGAGTGACACTCATCAACATATTGGGCAGGAACCACCCATCCTTTCTATTTGAATAGAGTAATACGGTTTGAACGAGTCCGGAAACCTGATTGAAGACTGGTTCACCAAAGCTTAAAGAGATCATTAAAATATTTGTTTTTGCTGACGGGGGATTTGTAGTCAGACACGTTTTCAACAGAACCTGCATGATAACTGCTCCGGAATTCTGTCTTCGATGAACCCAATGAAATGAATAATCTCCGCGTACACGGGATTTTTCAAGCGTGCTGGCATAAATAGCGTTCTATTATAATTATCTCGATCACTGTTTTATTCAATATTAAAAGCGGGATATGAGCAGCGATTCGGGATAACCTGAAAAAATCATTAAACACAATAAATGTCGAATTATATGTGATACCATGAGTTTTTCAGGTTAAGCATGATAAAAAAGAAGGGGAATTATTCATGGATGTGAAGTTGAATCATTTAATTGAAAAAATAAAAAAAGAGGGTGTTGAGGAGGGCAGGCAATCGGCCGAGCAGATTGTGAAGGATGCCCAAGCCGAGGCAAAATCCACAATTGAAAAGGTACAGAAAGAAGCTGAACACATTCTCAATATCGCAAAAAAAGAGGCGGATCAGTTTCAGCGAAACAGCGAACTGGCCGTGAAACAGGCTGCGCGGGATACCGAGCTGCAGCTCAAGGGGCAGATTACGGCTTTATTTGACCGTGTCTTTAAAAAGTCCGTAGCCGATACTCTGATGCCGGAAGTGATGAAGGATATGATTTTGAAACTGACCGAACAGTGGAGTAAGGATGAGTCTGCAGAAATCATACTCAACGATACGGATCAGAAAAAGTTGGAAGCGGTTCTCTCTCAGGGCATTCAAAAAGAACTCGAAACCGGGATCTCGCTGAAATCGAGCGGTGATGTGTCCGGTGGATTTCAGATCGGCCTGAAAGGCACGAATGTGTATTATGATTTTACAGATGAGTCCATTGCAGATGCGCTGAAACAATTCCTGAAACCCCAGCTGAAGAAAATCCTGGATGGCGAATAATGGACAAGTATTTTTACATGGTCTCTCAGCTTCCGACGTTGGTGTTTGACCGTGACAATCCCATTACCACAGAAACCTTTTTAGAAGAAGCGGAAAAGTGGCTGTCTAAAAGCGATTTGAAGACGCTGAAATCCATTCAGATTTTCGGGGATACATCCGATTCCAAAGGACCAGCAATCTGGAAATCCTATATAGATTTTGAAGATCAGTTCCGCTACGAGATCGGATTGTGGCGTCAATCCCGCCGCGAGGGCCATGAATACAAACCTGAGACCTTTCAGCCCGCGCTGGTGAAAGAGGGCAATCCACTCGAAGTCGAGAAAATGCTCCTCCAAAAAAGGTGGGATATCCTGGACGTGGAGGAGGCTGAGCATCATTTCGATCTTGGATTTTTAATCCTCTATTTTTTGAAATTGCAGATTTTGGATAAATTGTCTGTCTTTGATCATGATATGGGTATGGAAAAATTTAAAACGATAAGCAAGGTGACAGTATGACGCAACAAACGGGTAAGATTACCGGCATCAGCGGCAATATGTTGATTGTCGAATTCGAAGGCACGATCACCCAGAATGAAGTGGGTTATGCAGTGCGAGGCAACGAACGTCTGAAATCGGAGGTGATCCGGATTCAGGGCAATAAAGCATTTTTACAGGTATTTGAAAGTACCAAGGGATTATCAATCGGCGATCAGGTGGAATTTACAAGCGAGCTGCTCTCTGTTCAGTTGGGGCCGGGGCTCTTGACACAGATTTATGACGGACTGCAGAATCCACTTCCTGAATTGGCTGAAGAGCATGGATTTTTTCTTCCGCGCGGGGTGGTGCTTGATCCTCTCGGCGGAGATCGTGAATGGCACTTTACACCAATTGCAAAAAAAGGCGATGTGGTCCGTGCCGGTGATTATCTGGGATCGGTTCCTGAAACCCAATTTAAGCACTACATCATGGTCCCATTTGATTTTCAGGGTGAATTTACGGTCGAATCCATTCAGCCCCAACGTGACTATTCCGTGAAAGCCACCATTGCAACGGTGAAGGATAAGAAGGGTCAGACACATAACCTGGCAATGCAGTTTAGCTGGCCGGTAAAACTTCCTGTCCAGGCCTATAAGGAAAAAATTCTGCCGACCGAACCGCTTGTAACCAAAGTCCGGATTATCGATACCTTCTTTCCAGTAGCCAAAGGTGGCACTTACTGTATTCCCGGTCCATTCGGTGCAGGCAAAACCGTGCTTCAGCAAATCACCAGCCGTTATGCGGATGTGGATATTGTGATAATCGCGGCCTGTGGTGAGCGTGCCGGTGAAATCGTGGAAACCATGCGTGAGTTTCCGGAGCTGACTGATCCCAAAACCGGGCGGTCGCTCATGGAACGGACGATCATTATCGCGAATACCTCATCCATGCCGGTGGCAGCGCGTGAGGCATCCGTTTATACTGCTACAACGCTTGGCGAGTACTATCGCCAGATGGGGCTCAATGTCCTTCTCCTTGCAGACTCCACTTCCCGCTGGGCGCAGGCGATGCGTGAGCTTTCGGGTCGCCTTGAAGAGATTCCCGGTGAAGAAGCTTTCCCGGCCTACCTTGAATCCCGCATCGCGGAGTTTTATGAGCGAGCCGGATTGATCCAACTCAACAATGGCGAACAGGGCAGCCTGACCATTGGCGGTACGGTGTCCCCGGCTGGTGGAAACTTTGAAGAGCCTGTGACCCAGGCCACACTGAAAGTGGTGGGTGCATTTCACGGTTTGTCCCGTGCGCGATCCGATGCGCGGCGCTTTCCAGCAATCGATCCGCTTGAAAGCTGGTCCAAATATAAAAGCATCGTCCCTGCCGAGATGGTTCAAATCTGCCGTGATTTTCTCGTGAAAGGATCCGACGTTCGCCAGATGATGATGGTGGTCGGGGAAGAGGGGACATCCATCGAAGATTTTGTGGTGCATCTCAAATCCGAATTGCTCGATTCCGTCTATCTGCAGCAGAACGCTTTTGACAAAGTGGATGCGGCCACGAGTACTGAACGGCAACAGTTCATGATGGAAAAGATGATTTCAATCCTCCAGGCAGAATTTGATCTGACTGAAAAAGAGGAAGCCAGGACGTTCTTCTACGATCTGCGCCAGAGAATCATTGACTGGAACTTCATTGAGTGGAACACGGATGAATTCAAGAAACAAGAACAAATGATAGATGAGCTGATAAAAGGGAAAGTAAAAAATGCGTAAAGTCTATAATAAAGTGATCAGCGTGGCCGGAAATGTGATTACGGTGAAGGCGTCCGGCGTGGGCTATGAAGAGCTGGCAGAGATTACGACCCGGCGCGGCAAGTCTCTCGCGCAGGTAATAAAACTCGAAGATGATCTCGTTTCTCTGCAGGTATTTGCAGGATCACGCGGTGTCTCCACATCCGATGAAGTGCGTTTTCTCGGACACCCGATGCAGGTGGCTTTCAGCGAAGACATGCTCGGCCGGATTTTTACCGGCTCCGGCGTGCCCCGTGATGGCGGTCCTGAAATCACAGAAAATCTGATTGAGATTGGGGGTCCATCTGTCAATCCCGCGAAACGTATTATTCCCAAGCGGATGATCCGAACCAACATCCCCATGATTGACGTGTTCAACTCTTTGGTCGCGTCCCAAAAATTGCCGATCTTCTCCGTGTCCGGCGAACCATATAACGAATTGCTCGCACGCATTGCACTTCAGGCCGAAGTGGATATGATTATCCTCGGCGGGATTGGACTCAAGTTCGACGAATACATGAAATTCCGAAACACACTCGAAGAAGGCGGCGCTTTGAACCGTTCCATTTTTTTTGTGCATACTGCTGCAGATCCCGTGGTCGAGGGCCTGATGGTCCCTGACCTTGCTTTGGCAGTGGCCGAGAAATTCGCGCTTCAGGGCAAAGAGGTACTCGTCCTTCTCACTGACATGACCAACTTTGCCGATTCATTGAAAGAGATTGCGATTACGATGGAACAAGTACCGTCGAATCGCGGGTATCCCGGCGATTTGTACAGCCAACTGGCATCCCGTTACGAAAAGGCCGTGGATTTCGAAGGCGCGGGCGCGATCACGACTCTGGCTGTGACAACCATGCCCGGCGATGATGTGACACATCCCGTACCCGATAACACCGGATTTATCACGGAAGGTCAGTTCTATCTCCGCAATGGCCGAATCGAGCCGTTCGGCTCTCTGTCCCGCCTGAAACAACAGGTGAACGCAGATACGCGCAAAGACCATCGCGCCATCATGGATGGTATGATCCAATTATACGCCCAGTACCTTGAGACCGAGGAAAAACGGTCCATGGGTTTCCGCATGTCGCCGTGGGATGATAAACTTCTCAAATACGGCAAGCTGTTCGAAGAAGGCATGATGAGCTTGTCTGTGAATATCCCGCTAGAAGGTGCGCTGGATCGCGGCTGGTCGATTCTCTCCCAATGCTTCAAACCGGAAGAGACGGGGCTTCGTTCTGAGCTGGTTAAAGAGTTTTGGCCAGAGACAGTCCAAGCCGAAGAACTGGAAGCAGCAGAAGAAACGGTATAAAAACTATACGGTATTACAGTACACGGTATACAGATAGAGATGAATATATTGAAGTGGATGTGGAAATTTAATGGCAAAAGTCCGATTAACAAAAAATGAGCTCAAGAAGCAGAAGGATAACCTGAAGCGGTTTACGCGTTATCTACCGACGCTTGAGTTGAAGAAGAAGCAGCTGCTGATGGAAATCCGGAAGATTCAGAATGAGATCGAACTGCTTCAGGAAGAGAACCGCAAGGTTGAACGGGATGTCTCGGTCTGGGTGGGAGTCTTTGCTGAAGAGATTGATCTGACACTTTACATTCAGGTGACGGAGATCCGTACGAGCGAGGGCAATATCGCGGGCATAGAAATTCCGATTTTCGAAGAGGTGATTTTTGAAGAAGCCCTGCCGGATGTGTTTACCACACCACTCTGGATTGATCGTGGAATAGAAGTGCTCAAGGAGCAGATCCGCAGACAGGCCCAGTGGCAGATCGCAGAAAAGCAGCAAGAGATTGTGCGCAATGAACTGCGCACCACAATCCAACGGATCAAGCTCTTCGAAGAGGTGAAAATTCCCGAAGCGAGAAATGCGATCCGTACCATCCAAATTTTTATGGGTGATCAGATGACCGCCGAAGTGGTGCGCGGTAAAATCGCGAAGACCAAGATTCAACGCAAGAAAGAGATGAGCGCTGCATGATTGTACTCATGAAAAAGGCCACCTTGCTGGTCATTCCGAAAGAACAGCGTCAGGCTGTAAAGAAATTGCGAGAGCTGGGCGTGATGCATGTGCATCCGGTTCAGCCGCCGCAATCTGACGACATGGAAGGATTGAAGGCACAACTCGGCCGGGCAGGGAAAGCGCTGCTGGTTCTTGGTGAGACTGAACCTGATGGCAAAGCTGCCGACATTCCCGGCGAGCAAACGGTCAATCAGCTTCTACAACTTTCCGAAGAACAAACCACACTCTTTTCCAAACTGGAAGAAGTACACAAGACCCGTGCGTGGTTTGATGTGTGGGGTGAGGTGACGCTCGATTCCATCCAAACAATTGAAGAAGCCGGTGTGACGCCGCGCTGCTACAAGCTGGACAAGGCCGCGATGAAGACGATCCCAGAGAATTTGAATCTCCAAATTCTCGGTGAAGAACAAGGCGTGATTTACGCCGTGCTTTTTGCGCAGTCAGACGAAGAGAAACTGGATTTCAAAGAAGAGATCATGCCGCGGGTTCAGGTATCCGAGTTGGATAAAACAATTCAGACACTCCAAATCCGTATCGCAGAAATTGATCAGGAGATACAAAGCTCCATCAATCAAAAACTATCCATTTTAAATTACATGACGAGCATCCAAAAAGATCTGGATTATCATACTGTACTTGCGGGTACCGGTTCCGCTGAAAATCTAATTTATCTGCAAGGTTTTATCCCTGCGGAAACAGTTCCTTCCCTCGAAAAACTTGCCGAGGTTGAAGGTTGGGGTACGATTTTCGAAGACCCGGAAGATCCGGCTGAAGTGCCCACGCTGCTGAAGAATTCGAGAATCCCGCGCATTATCGAACCGCTGTTTAAGTTCATGGGTACGCTCCCCGGTTATCACGAGGTGGATGTCAGTCTTGTCTTTCTCCTCTTTTTCAGCCTGTTTTATGCCATGATTATCGGTGATGCGGGTTATGGACTGGTTTTTCTTGCAGGCACGGCCTATTTCCGTTTCAAGAACAAGAAAGCACCGATTGAGCCATTCGCGCTCTTTTATGTGCTCAGTGGAACTACTATTCTATGGGGTATCTTGACTGGTACATGGTTCGGATCGCGCGCGATTGCAGAATGGCCGCTGCTCCGCCAGTTCGTTATTGAACCGATGTTCAGCTTCAATGATTCCAAGGAAGCAACTCTGTACATGATGCGGCTCTCGTTTATGCTTGGATTGGCCCATCTCGTCATCGCGCATTTCATGTCCTTCCTGAGAAAAATGCCATCACTCAGCGCAATTGCTCAGCTTGGCTGGATTCTGATCTGCGGCGGTTTGTTCTTTGTAGTGGACCTGCTCGTACTCTCGAATCCTTTCCCGGGATTTGCAAAAATCATGATCATTGCCGGTATATCAATTGTAGGGATATTCACCAATTTTCAGAAAAACCCACTTAAACTTATCGGCAGTTTTCTTGGCACCATCGCGAATTCTATCCAGGATGTGATTGCAGCATTTTCCGACATTGTCTCTTATATCCGCCTTTTCGCAGTTGGACTGGCAGGTGTTACTGTGGCGGCGAGCTTTAATGATATGGCGGGGGGTATTTTCGCTCCAATCGTGCTGATACTTGGCCACGGCCTCAATATCATTCTCGGACTTATGTCTGTAATGGTGCATGGAGTCCGGCTCAATATGCTTGAATTCTCAGGTCACCTCGGTCAGGAATGGACCGGCCGGCCCTATGAACCGTTTAAGGAATAATCCAATATAAAGTTATAAATTAGGTTTCGATTTAAAATGAAAGGAACAACACAATGATTCAATTAGGTGACATGAATTTATCTCTGGTGATTTCAGCAATCGGATCGGCTCTTGGCACAGGCGTGGCAGGTATGGCGGCTATTGGCGCGTGGAAAAAGGCATATCTGCAAAATAAAGTGGCTCCCTTCTTGCTCGTCGCGTTTGTGGGCGCACCGCTGACACAGGTGATTTATGGATTTATTCTCCGGGATCAAATCCTGAAAGCTTACTGGGAAGGTGTTTCCATGGGCTGGCCGATTCTTATCGGTTCCATTGCTGGTATTGCGATTGGTCTCTCAGCGCTTATGCAGGGCAAAGCTGCCGCGAAAGCTTCCGATGCGCTTGCCGAGACAGGAAAGGGATTCGCGAATTATATTATGGTCATCGGTATTATTGAGACTGTGGCGCTTTTTGTAATGATCTTTGCGATGATCGCATTACCCAGCGCGCCAGCGGCCGGGTAAGCATCTGCTTCCTATCCATTGGGAAAAATCAGCCATCCCTGTATGTGGATTATTATGAATGACAGGTCTGGATTGCATTTCAGATTTGTCCATGATGTGGCTGTAAAATCCTGAAAGGTAAACGTTTATCAGACTATGAATATTTCAGGATGTAGAGAGATCCTTTCTACATCCTTTTGCTCTCTTAGAGGCATAGCGTTTGCTAAATACAGTTTTATTGTTTTATAAGCGCAAGAGTGGATGAATATCGATCAAAACAGAAAATTTCATCCTGAAAATTGACCGTTTAAAGTTACATTATCCACATCTGCGTATTTGCTTCGATGGACGAATTTATTTATTTTTACCCTCATCCAGAAAGTTCTATTTGGTGAGGAGGTAATTTGAGTAAAAAAATGGCCTTGGCGGGGACAATTTCATACCGATTTTCCTTTAAAAATATTTGTTTAACAATATTCATCCCTCTTTTTTGCGTTCTTCTTCTTGCACCAATTGATTCATCCTATGCAGAGACGGCGATCGCAGTCAGCCGAGAGCTGCAATATTACGATCAAATGGTCCATGAAGAATTTGTAAGTATGATGCTCCCGAAAGAGAGATACCTGCTTCTTCTTATACAACAAGTAAATGAAGAGATCGGCAATAGACGCAGTGAAGATTCACAACCGGCAGATTTTGGTATTGAGGCCATGTTTTCCAGCAGAGAAAAGCTCTTGCAGGCCTATCAGGAAGAACTTGAAAGCATGCTTCACCTCATACGGGAAATTGAGGATTTAGAGAGGCAGGCGAAGCGGCAAACGGATTTAAAATCTCTGAATGCATTGAATACATTGAGATCAAAAATCAGTGAAATGATTGATTTGAATCTGGATGTTTCCACGACTGAGTCCACAGAAGATTCCCAAAACTCTCCCACTAAAGAGAGGGATCCCGTTCAGACACAGCGCGTGACACTTTCTTCGCATGAGCTTTACAAACAATGGAAAACCAACCGAATCCTGGATTATAAACTGAAGCGTACTCGATATGAGTACCTGCGCACACGACTATTAAATACAGGCACTTTAGGCCAGCGTGAACGTATGTTTAAACGGGATCTCAGGCAGGCTTTGGAAGCCTATACAAACGGAAGTTTTGTTCAATCCCGATTACTTTTAAATGATATTTTAGCGACACACGGCAAAGGTCGGATTTTAGACGATGTACTTTTCTATGCGACAGAATCATCCTATGCTTTGAATCATCTTGATGAAGCACTCTCCGGGTATTATAAACTGATTCAAGAATATCCAAATTCAGATTTTCGATACAAATCGCTAATTAAAATTCTGAACATTTATTACATCTATGGCGACCAATCCCGATTGATCGAAACCTATGATCAAATCAGCCAGAACCGTCTTGAGATCGGAATCACCACCTGGAGCACTGTATCCTATCTGATTGGCCATGGATTTTTTAGAGAAGGACAATTTGTAAAAGCGATTCAAGCTTTGAATCATGTGCGCGAAAGGACACCCTATTTCTATCCGGCGCTTTACTTAAAAGCTGCTTGTTACTCCAATCTCAACGACAATCAAAATGCACTAAAGGTTTATGTCCATTTGGTAGAGGAAAGAAATGAATCCGGAGATCCGATCCTTGCTCAAATACAGAACAACGCGCTTTTAAAACTCGGATTGATCTACTATGAAACGGGAGAGGATGCAAAGGCAGTTGCCTGTTTGAATCAAGTATCCACAGATTTTAAATATTATGATCTCAGTCTGATGGGCAGGGCATGGAGCGCTTATCGTGCCGGCCGGCCGGGTGAAGCGCTCTATAATGTGGAAACCCTTCTGCAGGACAATATTGTATCCAGCTATTCGTTTGAAGCCAGTGTATTGGCCGCCCGGTCCAAAGAGTTATTGGGTCAGAAAGAGGAAGCACTAGACGACATGAAGCAACTTTATAACATGGGCAATCCCTCTTCTGATCTGGGTTATGAGGGGCTCGGGTCTTCAGTGCAAGATAGAAGCAGCCGTAATGACGCGACCGAGGCGAACCGGGTACGTCTTAAAGAAGCGCTGGGTATCCGCGACTTTCTGAAGCGATCCTCGAGTCTATCAGTGGGTGAAACTTCCTCATCAAGCCAATTGGATTCAAAGGTAGATACGGTTTCATTGCGCTTGACAGATCTGGACCGGCTTGAATCTGAAGCCTCGGCAAGAAACGATGTAGCCGCTATGACAGAAATTCGTTCACTCCGAAGTATCCTGATGAAAACACTTGAAGACCATTCCGGATCCGATACCCATTCCGGGGATGAAGATCCGCTTTCAGTACAGCTCGGCACATCCAATTATTTGCAGTATCTATTTCGAAGTCTGCTGAATGAGATCCAGAATGAAAAGCAGAGTACCAATCTGAGCTTGCTTAATCTACAAGCACAGGTCGAACGAGTTGATGTCAACAATCAGTTTGATCAAGCAATCCAAAGTGAAATACAAATAGATGAACTGCAGGATTATTATCTTCGATTGAATCAATTTGAGGTATGGCTGAAAGAAGATTTCCCAGAAGATTATCAAGCTGAACTTTCACAATGGACACAATTCAGCGGGTATGGAATCAGCAATATTACCTTCTCACGGATTAAGCAAATTGAATCACAAATTATACGGATTGCATCGGCTGAAACCTCGTTAAGCCGGGTTTATGCAGAAAAACAGACCGAACTTGAAGGACGGATTCAAGCACTCTTGGATGATGTAGAGCGGATCGAAAAGCAAATGTCTGAGGAATCTCAAAAACAGGAGGACCGGGAACGCGAGCAGTTTTTCCAGAAAGAATATTTCGAAAAGCAGTCGCGTGAATCCATTTCAGGACAAACCGGAGGATCGGGAGAACGTTCAAAGGAGGATGTGCAATGAGTGGCAGTATGCGCATTTTACTTTGCATCGTTTTACTATTTTGCCTGAGTCTTCCACTAATGGGGCAGATCACACCGGCTGAAATCGATACTGCATTCTGGGATCTATCGCTCCGGGAGCTTGAAGGCTATCGTACCTTTTACCGGCAGGAGTTGGATTTCCTTCAGCAGGAAAAGGACAATCTGATCCTGCGCGGTATTGCGGATGGTGAGAAACTTCTTGAATCCAATCCTGATGCCAGTGTACTGGATGGCATTCTCATTCGATTGGCGGATCTTTATTTTTACAAAGAAAAAGATGATTTCCTGAAGGCGATGTCACAATACGATGACTGGCTTGAGACTGCCTCGCCGGATCCACCGGAAACCCCTCCGGTAGAGCCGCAGATACAGTTCACACGTTCCTTGTCCTTGTATGAACGCATTATCGACGAGTTTCCAAAAAGCCAGATGGTGGATGATGCACTCTATAATAAGGGTTTCATTTATGAAGAATTGGGCGATTACGATACAGCCATTCTCATATACGAATCCCTGATTCAAAAACACCCAGGCAGTAAATATGTGCCCGAATCCTATATGCGCATGGGTGAGTATTATTTTAATCCGCCCCAGAATGAACTTGAGAAAGCGATATCCTGTTATCAGAAAGTCATCGAAAGAAGAAGGGGACCGCGTTATCTTGAGGCGCTTTACAAACTGGGGTGGAGTCATTATCGTCTCAGCAAGTATCCTGAAGCGATCAGCTATTTTACTACTTTGATTGAAAGTGTTGATCAGCTTCGAGAGTTGAATTCCGATGTTGTGGTCTCCGGGATGATGCTGCGTGAGGAGGCAGTGGAGTATGTGGCGATCAGCTTTATTGATTTTGGCGGACCGGAAAGTGCGGAATCCTATATCAAACAGATTGGGTCGCCGGATTGGGGATTTACAATGATGCAGAGGCTGGGCGATATCTACATGAATGATAAAGAGGATTATCGTCTGGCTGTGATGACGTATGGCAAATTACGGAGGATGGCAAAAAATACAGATCAGGCTCCTATTATCCAAAAGAAAATTATTGACTGCTATACGGCGCTGAGCGAAGATGCGAGTGCATTTCAGGCAAGATCCAATCTCTTTCTTGATTATTCGCCGAATAGCACATGGTGGCAGAAATCCCAAAACGAGAAATTGAAACTTGATGTTTATCGTTTAACCGAAGAAGCACTTCGAAATAATTTTCACGCGCAGTTAAAATCTGCTTCCGAGATTAATGACACGCTGGCATATAACAAAGCGGTTAATCTTGGCAGGAAGTATCTTGAAACCTTTCCAGAAGATCTTTTCGCGTACATGATTCGATGGAATGTGGCTCTTATGCTGGACACCAAATTGTATCGTTACAAAGAGGCTCTGCAGGAATATCTTACGATTACATTGGCATACAATATCGATTCCTATCTGGATTTTGCGAGAGAGAAAGGATTGGCAACCATCAAGGATGCCGCCGAAAATGCCATTGTCGTGGCGGATTCACTGTATCGGTTTGAACAGCGTGGGCTTGAAGTAGATTTGTCCGGTCTCGAAAACGGTGATGATAAATCCGAGGATTCGATGCCTTTTACTCCGGCTGCTAAATGGCTTGCCATGGCATATGACAATTATCTGAAACTCTTTCCCTTTGAAGAGAATACACCAACCATTCTTGCCAATGCAGGGGCGTTGTACTATACACACAATCAATTTGATGAATCCATTAAATATTTTAAAACGCTGCTCCGATATTTTCCGGATAGCAGGCAGGCACAGCATGTTCAATACTCAATACTTGAGACTTATTTTGGCAAGAAAGATTATGACAGTGTTGAGAATCTGGCGAAGAAAATACTTTCTGAAGATTACTCAAATGAAATTAAAGATAAATCCCGTCAACGAATGGGAGAATCCATTTTTCTGAAAGCACAGGCACTGGCTGAAATCGGACGTTCTGATCTGGCAGCTGAAGAGTTTTTACGGCTTACTCTTGAAGTGCCACAAATTGATTTCGCGGATCGCGCTGTATTTAATGCGGCAAGAGAATTTGACAAGGATGGTCAGTATCATTCCGCGATTCGCGCATATGAGCAACTCAGAATATCCTATCCCGGATCTTCCCATCTGGTTGAGGCCTTAAACAATCTGGCTTTTGATTATAGCGAGTTGGGAGAATTTGAAAAGGGTGCCAATCAGTATGCGGCACTGGTTCCCCTCTTGAAAGAGGGTACCGAAAAGAAAGATGCCATGTATAATGCCCACGTGTTTTATGTCAAGGCAGAGAACTGGCGCAGGGCAGTGGAAACCGGAGAACAATATATTGCCCAATATCCTGATGCAGAAGATACGCCCACACTGTATTTTAGAATCGGACAGTATTGGAAAAACCTGGGTGAGCCCTTCAAGGCCAAGCAGGTGTATAAAGCATTTATTCATCAATTTCCGGAATCGCTGCACTGCGTTGAGGCCAGTTATTTCCTGGGCCGCTGCTCTCAGAAGGAGGATTCCCTGATCCAGGCCATCCGGATGTATGATCAAGCCGAGGAGATGAATACAAGGCTAAAAGCCAATGGCCTCCCTGGGAATGATTTTTATGCGGCTGAGGCTCTTTTTCATGGCACAGAATTGCTTCAACAGGAATTCGAGGCGAATCCG
>JABMRT010000045.1 GCA_013202295.1 Candidatus Zhuqueibacterota bacterium | reverse complement strand
CGGCAAGAAATTAAATTTTTTACTCCAGGAGATGAACCGAGAGGTCAATACAATCAGCTCTAAAGCCTCTCATGTAGAGATAAGTCATGTTGTGGTAGAAATGAAAGAGGAAATCGAGAAGCTGCGTGAGCAGGTTCAGAATCTGGAATAGATATGCAAGATTTTCATGGAAAATTAATTGTAATTTCTTCTCCTTCAGGCGGGGGAAAAAGCACTGTGATACGTATGATGCTTGAGATGGATCCGGGATTGACATATTCAGTATCTGCCACAACGCGATCACCCAGAAACGGTGAGATTCACGGTGAAGATTATTTTTTCATAAGTGAACCGGAGTTTAAAAAAAAGATCCAAAACGATGCATTTGTTGAGTGGGCCCAAGTTCATGGCGCTTATTACGGTACGCTGCGTGATGTTCTTGAGACCTCCCTTGATGAGGGTAAAACAGTGCTGCTGGATGTAGACGTTCAGGGCGGGATGCAGATCAAATCCAAAATGTCAAAATCGGTTTTGATTTTTTTGTATCCCCCTTCATTTGGAGCATTGGGCGATCGTTTGAGAAAAAGAGGAACCGATAGCCCGGATACAATAAAGCGTCGTCTTGAGGCCGCTAAAGATGAAATTGAGATCGGAAAGCAGTACGATTATCATGTCATCACCAGCAATATCAAAGAGACCGTGCGTGAAGTGATAACGATTATTAACAAGGTTTGATATATTTTTAAGGAGGAAACACCAGATGTCTAAAGTTTCACTTGATGATTTAATGCAAGACAAGCGGAATATTTATGAAACTGTGGTTGTCATGTCTAAAAGATCTCGACAAGTCATTGACGAACAGAAAAGACTCATTGACAAGGACCGAGATAATGAACCACAGATAGAAACACGAGACACAGAAGAATTTGAAGATGTTGAAATTGATCGCGAAGCATTGATGCGGGAATATACCAAATATCCGAAACCGAGCCGTGTTGCAATGAACGAAATGGTGGCTGATAAAATCAAATGGGAATTCCCAGAAAAATCTGAATCAAGCGAATAGTATTACATTCAGTAACAGGGTGTCAGAGATTCATAATGAAGTGGCAACTGGATAAAAAAGCGATCATTGTCGGAGTGACGGGTAGCATCGCAGCCTATAAAGCTTGTGCAGTGGTTCGTGATTTAATTCGTGCAGGTGCCGAGGTGCGTGTGGTGATGACAAAGGCTGCACAGAAGTTTGTTGCACCTCTGACCTTTGAGACACTCACCGGTCATGAAGTTGTCACCGAGCTCTTTCCGGCACATAAAGTCGTGAAAACCCGTCATATTCACTGGGCCGAATGGGCGGATTGTATTCTTGTCAGCCCAGCCACAGCGAATATGGTAGCAAAGGTCGCAACCGGAATTGCGGATGACTTTCTGTCCACATTGATTACTGCAACCCGATGCCCGGTTCTTTTTGCGCCAGCCATGGATTATCAGATGGCGGTGAATTCCATTTATCTTGAAAATTGTGAGAAGCTTAAAAATCTCGGATATGGATTTATCGATCCGGAAGAGGGTGAGTTGGCCAGTGGAGCCATCGGACCGGGGCGTCTGGCCTCAAATGATCGGATTTTCCATGCTGTTGCCAGTCAAGTCCTGAAATCCAACCAAATGCAAGGCAAACGTGTGTTAGTCACAGCCGGACCTACTCAGGAACCGATTGATCCGGTGCGCTACATCAGTAACGCCTCCTCCGGAAAAATGGGATTCGCATTGGCAGAAGCGGCTTTTCTTCGGGGAGCGGATGTGACATTGATCCATGGTCCCTCCGATCTGAACACATTTGCCGGCATTCAGGCCACGTCCATCAGAACCGCTGAGCAGATGGCTCAGGAGGTTCGCAAACATTGGCCAGATCATGATTTGTTAATTATGGCAGCTGCGGTTTCTGATTTTACACCCGTTCAGTCGTCCAAGCAAAAAATTAAAAAATCGGATGCAGACATCACACTCCAACTCAAGCGAACTGAGGACATTATCCAATCAGCGGCTACAGAAAAGGGCAATCGTGTGGTTGTAGGATTCGCTCTCGAAACCGAAGATGGTGAGCGGCACGCGCGAGAAAAGCTTCAAGCCAAAAAGCTGGATTTGATCTGTCTGAATGATGCAACGGAAGCCGGAGCCGGATTCTATACAGATACAAACCGCGTTACATTGATTGATAAAGCCGGCAATATCAAACAGCTTGATCTGATGTCCAAACAAGATACAGCCAGTCACATTCTCGATGCAATTGAGAATCTTAAAAAGGGGCAGTCTGTTCATGCAGAGTCCTGACCTGGCACAATATCTTGATCAGATACAATCCTATTTCAGTCAGCAGGCTGAACTGGTTGGTCCTGAACTTTTTGGTGTGGATATAAGCAGACTGGATCAACTGGTGTTGAGTCAAAATTCTGTTCAGATTCATGACCTTGAAAAAGCAGTCCAAAATTGTCAGAAATGCAAGTTGGCCGAATCCAGGAATCATGTGGTATTTGGAGCGGGGAATCCAAATGCAAATTTGATGCTGATTGGTGAAGCGCCTGGAGCAGAAGAGGATAAACAGGGTCTGCCTTTTGTCGGAAAAGCAGGGCAGCTGCTGGATAAAATCCTGATCGCAATCGGATTTAAACGATCCGAAGTCTATATAGCAAATATTTTAAAATGTCGGCCGCCGGCCAATCGAGATCCGAATCCTGATGAAATTGAACAATGCCAGTCTCATCTGGATCAACAGATCGAGAGCATCCAACCCAAAATTATTTTAGCTCTTGGCCGGGTTGCTGGTCAGACATTGTTAAAGTCCGAAACCTCTCTCGGACAAATGCGCACACAGACGTATCAATATGCAGGTGTGCCCTTGTTGGTTACTTATCATCCCGCCGCGTTGCTTCGAAATCCCCAGTGGAAGAAGCCCGCATGGGAGGATGTGCAAAAGCTGAGGCACATGTATGACAGTATCGTAGGAGATAAACCGGCGTGGTCCCCGTCCCAAAACAAAAAATGAAAGATCAGAGAAAGTCGAAAGACACAGTGTTTGACCGCGTGCCTCCGCAGTCTCTTGAAGCGGAGCGTGCTGTGCTGGGATCCATCATGTTGGACAATGATTGCATTGGCCGCGTAATTGAACTTCTCGATGAACGATGCTTTTACCGCACATCCAATCAAAAAATATATTCTGCAGTGCTTACCCTGTTCGAACGAAATGAGCCTGTTGATCTCATTACTTTGAGTGAAGTGCTCAAGCGAACCAAGATGTTAGATGAAATCGGCGGCGCCTATTATTTAACAGAACTGGCCGAATCTGTGCCTTCAGCAGCGAATGTTGAATATCATGCGCGTATCGTGCTTGAGAGATACTTGCTTCGCATGCTTATTACCGAGTCCGCGGGTATCGCGCAGGATTGCTTTGAAAGCAATGAAAACGTGTTTGATTTACTGGATCGCGCTGAGCAACGGATTTTCCGGCTTTCCGAAAGACGTCTGAGCAATACGTTTCAGCACATTGATAAAATTATGCATGGCGCCATGGAAAAGGTTGAAAGTTTTCATGCACGTCAGGGCATGGTGACCGGAGTACCCACCGGATTTACGCAATTGGATGAGTTAACCTCCGGATTCCAGAATGGAGAACTTATCGTTGTGGCTGGTCGTCCCTCAATGGGAAAGACGGCATTCTGTTTGAATATTGCTCGAAACGCAGCTATTCTCGGACAGTTTCCAGTCGGGATATTCAGTTTGGAAATGTCGCGTGAACAACTCGCATTGCGTCTTCTCTGTGCCGAAGCCCGAGTGGATGCCCATCGTGTGCGCACAGGCACACTGGCGGATGATCAGTGGAAGAATCTCAGCGCCTGTGTTGGCACATTGACCGAAGCCCCCATTTTTATCGATGACACGCCAGCGATGACAGTACTGGAAATGCGCGCCAAAGCCAGACGGTTGAAAAAAGAGAAAAATCTCGGCATGCTGGTGATTGATTATATGCAACTCATGCAAGGGCCCCGTGGCGTGGAAAGTCGTCAGCAGGAAATTTCAGCCATTTCCCGTTCTTTAAAAGCATTGTCCAAAGAGCTGGATATTCCCGTTGTGGCACTCTCCCAGCTCTCACGTGCCGTGGAATCAAGAGGGGGAGACAAGAGGCCCATGCTTTCAGATTTACGTGAATCCGGTGCGATTGAGCAGGATGCGGATGTGGTCATCTTTATTTATCGGCCCGAGTTTTACGGGATCGCTGTGAATGATGATGGTCAGAGTGTTGAGGGACGTGCAGAGATTATTATTGGTAAACAGAGAAATGGTCCGGTCGGCACGATTCATCTCAGCTTTGTGAAGCAATGGGCAAAATTTGAAAACTATATAACAGAAAGGCAAGACGCTCCCTTTTAAAAGATGGAAGCCATCGCTGAAAATTATCAAAAGCCTTCGAAAGCGGATTTGAAGGCTGTCAAGACCTCTCGTGAACCCGTTCTTGCGACTGATCCGAAAGTGCGTCGCCATTATCGGGATATGTTCAATCGTATTGTACAATTGGTTCGCGGCTATTCAAAAAATCCGGATGTGGATCTTCTGAAAAAGGCGTATCAATTCGCATACGAAGCGCATATTGATCAACTGCGTCTATCAGGATTGCCATATATTGAGCATTGTCTTGAGACGTTCAAAATTCTTGCTCAACTCAAGATGGATGTTGCGACATTGGCTGTAGGATTACTTCATGATGTGGTTGAGGACACGGGAATTACGATTGAACAAGTGCGTGAAGAATTCGGGGATGAAATTGCACTGCTGGTGGATGGTGTAACCAAGATCAGTGAATTGAAGTTCGATAGCGTTGTTGAAAAGCAGGCCGAAAATTTCCGGAAAATGATATTTTCCATGTCTCAGGATTTGCGCGTGATCATGATCAAATTTGCAGATCGATTGCATAACATGCGGACGATTGAGTTTCTTCCCAAGAAAAAGGCGCAACGAATTGCCCTCGAGACACGCGAGATTTATGCGCCTTTAGCTCACCGGTTTGGAATCGCTCAAACCAAATGGGAGCTCGAAGATCTGGCCTTGAAGATCCTTTCACCCCAAGAATATTATGAACTGGTTCACAAGATATCCGGCCGTCGTGAAGAGCGTGAGAGATATATTCATAAAATGGCGACACCCATCCGGCGGGAACTCGCAAAAAATCAGATTGAGTGCGACATTACAGGCCGGCCAAAGTCCATCTTTTCTATTTACCGCAAGATGGAAAAAAGAAACAGGCCCTTTGAAGAAATTTACGATCTCCTTGCCATTCGGATTGTCGTACAAAAAGTGGATGAATGTTACTTTGCCCTGGGTGTTGTTCATACACTTTTTACACCGGTTCATGATCGGTTTAAAGATTATATCGCTACACCCAAACTGAATATGTATCAATCTCTGCACACCACTGTGATTGGTTCTGATGGCAAGATGGTTGAGATTCAGATCCGGACGGAAGAAATGCACAGGATCTCTGAAATTGGTATTGCTGCGCACTGGAAGTACAAGGAAGGCAAAAAATCTGAAGATGAACTCGACCGGTACAGCGCCTGGTTGCGAGAGATGATTGATTGGCAGAAAGATTCTGCAGATCCTGAAGAATATATGAATATCCTGAAAACGGATCTATTCCGCTCGGAAATTTTTGTGTTTACACCCAAAGGAGATCTGTTCAAACTGCCCCTCAACTCCACACCCATTGATTTTGCATATGCGGTTCATACGGATGTCGGATTTCATTGCATTGGCGCAAAAGTGAACGGTCGAATCGTAGCACTTGGTTCGACATTAAAAAATGGTGATGCAGTTGAAATTCTTACATCAGCCAATCAGAGACCACATCATGACTGGTTAAATCTGGTTCAGACCTCAAAAGCCATGAGCCGGATCCGCAAATATATCAAAGAGACACAATTGCAGGAAGCTGTCAAACTTGGGGAAGAGATCCTGTCAAAAAGTCTGAGACGGTATCATATTAAGGCTTCCATCAAGGATATCCGCAATGTGGCCTTAAAAATGAAAAAAGACACAGTCGAACAGTTTTATGCCGATCTGGGTCAGGGCGTAATATCCATACAAAAAATAATTGAAACGCTTTCTCCTGAGAAAATGGCGGAAAAGAACGATGATACCCGCGATAATATTTTTAATAAATTTGTCTCGCGTGCACGCGGGTCAGCCAAGGGAGTGCGTGTTCAGGGTATGGATCAATTTATGATCCGGTTCGCCCGTTGTTGTCATCCTGTTCCAGGAGATCCGATTATTGGATTTATTACACGAGGGCGAGGCATTGTGGTTCACCGGAGCGATTGTACAAATGCTGCAAAACTGACGGAAACTCCGGAAAGAAATATTGATGTCTCATGGGATGTGGAAACAGGGACCGCTTTTATTGTTCAATTGCGTGTGCTTGCCACAGGCCGAAAAGATTTTTTAAAAGATGTCGCAGAATCCTTGACTCAAATGAATACCAATATCATTAAAATAGATATGAAGACCGAGAACTCTTTGATTACGTTTTATCTCATTCTCGAAGTACAAGACTTACAGCACCTGACAAAAATTATCAGGCGTCTTTATCGCATCAAGGGGATACTGTCTGTCACCCGCGACAGTGGAGCCGGTCCCTCGCTGGATGCGACACAATAATTCGAATTGTATTGTTCACCCAAAAAAAGGAGTGATCTATGAGTGATATGGTTACGATTACGAAAAAGGATGTTGCGAAACGAACTGCCAAGCTTGTCGGTGAGAGAATCTACATCACCGAGAAAATTGTAGATGGTGTTTTCACTGCCCTTCGACAATTTATGTCGGAAGCTGATCCGGAAGTTCGAATTGAAATTCGCGATTTTGGTGTGTTCGAAGTAAAGAAAACAAAACCCAAACCCAAAGCACGCAAT
>JABMRT010000044.1 GCA_013202295.1 Candidatus Zhuqueibacterota bacterium | reverse complement strand
CTGTACATCAGCCCAGAAAGGCATTTTACATACCTGGCCGAAGGATGGTCCAGAAGTTCTATGGACTGTACCTGTTGGTATTGGTTTTGGTGGACCCGTTGTCAAAAACGGCAAGGTTTATTTGCTCGACCGGGACGATGAGGTAGGCGATAATCTTCGTTGTTTCGATCTTTCCAATGGTAAAGAACTCTGGAATTTCGCATATGATGCCCCAGGATCTGTTATGTTTCCCGGCTCGCGAAGTATACCTATCGTTGACGACAATCATGTTTATTTGTGTGGTCCCTACGGCGACTTATATTGCATAGACATAAACACACAGAAGCCTGTCTGGAATAAAAACGTATGGAAAGATTTTGGCGGCGATGAAATTCCGCGTTGGGCAATCACACAGAATCCTTTGATTTACAGCGATTTAGTTATTTTGGCCTCGCAAGCGCCTGAGGCTGGTGTTGTGGCTTACGAAAAGCTCACCGGCAAAGTTAAATGGTCAACACCGTTTCTTGGTCCTGTCGGATATGTCAGTCCTTCAATCGTAAAAGTGAGTGGACAGGACAATCTGGTTATGATATCCGCTTCAGCTGGTGGTCGTCGTGGAGAAGGCGGCAGCGGCGGCAAAGTCGTTGGCATTGATCCACTCACAGGAAAAATTTTGTGGAAATATACGAACTGGCAATGCCGAATTCCGGTTCCGAGTGCGGTTGATGCCGGTGAAGGACGAATGCTTATTACAGGCGGATACGAGGCCGGTGCTGCCATGATAAAAGTTGAAAAGAAAGCAGACGGGAGCTACGGCGTTACGGAACTTTATAAAAACGCTGATTTTGGTACGCATACATTGCCACCGGTCCTATATAACGGTTATTTTTATGCGCACTATACAACCAATGAGAGAAGAGACGGTCTGGTTTGCATGAGTATGGACGGCGAGATTAAATGGAAAACCGGGAGATCGCCGTCATTTGACAAAGGCAGTATGATCCTTGCCGATGGGTTGTTCCTCAGCACAGATGGTAAAACAAATTTATATCTTATTGAGCCTGATCCAACAGCCTTTAAGCCGATTGCAACAGCAGAGTTACTTGCAGTTGAAGAAGGAGCTAGCCAAAGATTTGCAAATCAAAACTGGGCACCGATGGCACTTGCTGATGGCAAGCTCCTAATCCGAGATCAAACCCAGTTAAAGTGTGTCAAAGTTGCTCAATGATTACAATAAAAAAGGTGCACAATTACTGGTTGAGCAATTCATTCCGGTAAAACCTGAATGATTAATGAAAAACATATCAGTCTTCTTTCTGCTGCCGGTTTGGTATTGGTTGGGATTTTAGTTCTTGCCTGGTGGTTCTCCTATGATCCGACCCGTGAGTTCATTGAACATGGTCCCGGTATGGATAATCAGGATGCATCAAAACGGGGCACCTGGTCTGTGGTTAATATCGGTCAGGATTATACCCGGTTCGACAGCCTGACGACTGAAATATCAGGATTTTGGCCCCGGTTCCGCGGTCCTTTCTATGATAATATCAGCCGGGAATCAATTTTGCTTCAATCGGATTGGAGTACCCCTCCGGACATATTATGGCGTGTTTCGCTGGGTGAAGGACATGCCGCACCCGCAGTTGCTAAGGGACGGATTTATTTGCTGGATTACCTGGAAGATGAAAAAGCAGATGCTTTGCGCTGCTTTTCTCTGGAAGACGGCCGTGAACTCTGGCGGCGATGGTATCCTGTCCGCGTCAAACGAAATCACGGCATGTCCCGAACCATCCCCGCTGTATCAGATAGTTTTGTTGTGACTATTGGTCCCCGTTGTCATGTGATGTGTGTTCATAGCGAGCATGGCGAATTATTCTGGGGAATTGACCTGGAACAGGAGTTTGGTACGGAAGTTCCTTTCTGGTACACGGGACAATGTCCGTTGATTGATGAGAATACTGCGATACTCGCGCCGGGTGGCCGGGCCCTGATGATTGGTGTAGATTGCAGCACCGGGGAGATCCGCTGGGAAACTCCCAATCCCGATACCTGGAAAATGTCCCATTCTTCCATTATACCTATGACATTGCATAACAAGAAGATGTATGTCTACTGCATGACAGAAGGTGTGATTGGTGTTTCCGCCGATTCTGTTGATCTTGGCAGGCTGCTGTGGAAATCAACCGCATGGAGCCACTCCGTCATTGCTCCGTCTCCGCTTTACCTCGGCGATAACCGGATTCTTTTAACCGCCGGATATGGTTCCGGAAGCATGATTATCCAAATCAATCAAACCGATTCAATCTATTCTGTGGAAGTGATTCAGGAATGCAAACCGGATGAAGGCTTTGCTTCAGAACAGCAAACACCTATATTATTTGACGGCCATTTATTCGGTGTGCTTCCCAAAGATGCGGGAGGTTTACGAAATCAATTTGTTTGTGTGGATCCCAATGATCTGACAAAAATTATCTGGTCCAGCGGAAAAACGCACCGATTCGGCCTGGGCCCTTATGTGCTGGTGAACAATCAAATCCTTCTGTTAAATGACGACGGCCATCTTCATTTGCTGAATGCATCGACTCAAAATTATCAGCCTGTTACCAGCGCTCAGATTCTTGACGGGCATGATGCCTGGGGACCTATGGCGGTGGTGGATGGAAGGCTATTATTGAGGGACTCCGGGGAGATGGTTTGTATTCATATTGGGGATAGGAATTAGGACCAAAGAAATATTGAATAAAAAGAAGATAATTGAAGGCTGCAGCTCTATTTATTGTTGCAGAGTCAGGAGTGGTTTATATGCAAAATAGAAATCATATTTTTTCATCCATAACACTCATTGCTGCGGTTGGATTGCTGATATTTTACGGATTTACTATTTTTTCTGGCCGAAGTGGCCGAGATGAGAATCCATTTGAATATGATGTGGATTCATTTAAAGGGGCTGATTCTTCTCTGATTCACTATGCTGAGGTTCAATCTATTGATTTTGAGGGAAAGAAACTCACAGCATTGACCCTGAATTTCAAAGATGAACTCATTGTGGCCGCGGGTCGGGAGATCTTCCGTATTGATTCCATGTTTCAGAGTTCACTTTGGATCACGACTCAGTATCCAGTCCGATGTCTGGCGACAGATATTGAGGGGTTGGTTTACGTGGGTCTTGAAAATATCGTACTGGTCTATCATCCTGATGGATCCAAACAGGCGGAGTGGGATGATTTTCCCAGACAGGCGATTCTTACATCCATTGCGGTTGGTGACAGTCATGTCTATGTGGCTGATGCAGGCAGCCGGGTTGTCCATTATTTCAATAACTCAGGCAAACTGATCACTCGTTTGGGTGAGAAAGATCCGGTCCGGAATATCCCGGGATTTGTGATTCCCAGTCCCTATTTTGATTTATGTATCGCGAAAAACGGATCTGTTTGGGTGGTCAATCCCGGCCGGCACACATTCGAAAATTATTTGCCATCCGGTGATCTGGTCGCTCAATGGGGAAAAACCTCGATGCGAATTGATGGATTCAGCGGTTGCTGTAATCCGACCCATATTGCCATGACTCCACAAGGTGAATTCGTCACCAGTGAAAAAGGGCTGGAACGAATCAAGGTCTATTCCCCCGCTGGCCAATTATTAAGTGTTGTGGCTCTGCCGGAGCAGTTTGATGAAGGCACAGTGGGACTGGATCTTGCCGTTGATTCCAAAGGAGTGATCTATGTGCTTGATCCATCCAGAGAGCGGATTCGCATCTTTGGCAAGAAGGAGGTTTCATGATGTCGATTGATCGCCGGGATTTTGTAAAGATGGTTGTCCGGGATGGATTGTTTGGAGTTATAGGCCTGCTTTGTATTTCACTCATTAGTCGTCCGAATAATCCGAAACAATCATCAGTTTGTCAACAGGATCGTTCTTGTCAAGGGTGCCGGAAATTGCCTCATTGTGATCAACTTCAGGCCAAGTCAGCCTAAAAGTCCAATCAGAAGAAATCGAACCATTTGGAGCTGCGTAATGGAAAATCCTTCAAATAACTCGAAAGTCACCCGCCGCCGTTTTATGCGGGATAGCGTACGGAGTGTTCTGGCCTTGGGTATCGGAGCGGTTTCGGGTCTTCTCATAGGCCGATCCACGAAACAGAATATAGTATGGCAATTGGATCCGGAAAAATGTGTTCAATGTGGCCGATGTGCCACGGATTGTGTGTTGGATGAATCCGCAGTGAAATGTGTTCACGCGTATGATGTCTGTGGTTACTGTGAATTGTGTGGAGGATACTCCAAACCTGACGCACATGAACTGGATACAGCCGCTGAAAATCAGCTTTGCCCCACAGGTGCGATCCAGCGATCCTTTATTGAAGATCCCTATTTTGAATATACCATCAATGAAAAGCTCTGTATCGGTTGCGCGAAATGTGTCAAAGGGTGTGGTTCTTTTGGAAACGGCTCTCTTTATCTTCAGGTGCGACATGACCGCTGTGTCAACTGCAATGATTGCGCGATTGCCAGAAATTGCCCTGGTGAGGCCTTCAGCCGGATGCCCTCTGATCGACCTTATTTGTTGAAGGGAGAGCAGGGATTGACATGAAAAAACTGAATATCAACACATCAAGAGCCGGTTTATTTCTGATCCTTTTTATTGTTATTCTGATGATCGGTTCTTCCGCGTTCACACAGAATCGATTTCCAAAACCTGAATTTGAGTCTGATTATCAGCAATCCCAAACCACAACTCCCGATCCTCAAGCGCAAATATATGAAGTGATGGATCTATTTGTTCTATTTTTGATGCTTGTCCTGGCGACGTATTTTGCTCATCGAAAGCGTTCCCGTCATGCCCTGTTTATCCTGGCGATTGTCTCAGTAATTTATTTTGGATTCTGGCGAAAAGGATGTGTCTGTTCAGTGGGCTCACTTCAGAACATCACACTGGCCCTGTTTGATAAAAGTTTTATGATTCCGGTTGTTGTGGTCCTGTTTTTCGCGCTGCCCCTGATATTTACCTTGTTTTTTGGACGAACCTTCTGCGCGTCGGTCTGTCCTTTGGGTACGGTTCAGGAGCTGGTTTTAATCCGGCCAATGACCCTTCCGAAATGGCTGAGCCGGATTCTCGGTTTGTTCCCCTATTTATATTTGGGACTCACATTGCTTTTTGCTGCCACAGGTGCGGCATTCTTGATCTGTCGCTTTGATCCTTTCGTCGCCTTTTTTCGTATGAATGGGTCTTTGGATATGCTGATTCTTGGCGCTTTTTTCCTGGTCACCAGCACAGTGATCGGACGGCCCTATTGCCGTTTTGTATGCCCCTATGGTGTTTTATTAGGCTGGATGTCCTCGCTTTCTCGAACACATGTGACCATCACTCCAGATGAGTGCATTAAATGTCGTTTATGCGAAAATGCCTGTCCTTATGATGCTATTCAAAAACCGGTTCCGGAACAGAATCCGGAAAACCGGAAAACGGGACTACGCCGTTTGAAAATGCTGCTCCTCATAGCGCCTTTGGTCATCCTGACTCTAGGATGGACCTTCTCCCGGCTCCATCCGCTCCTTTCACGGGTGCATTATACAGTCAGATTGGCAGATCAGATCCAGCGGGAAGATTCCGGCCAAACCGATTTGACTACTCTTGAGAGCCAGGGATTCAGATCGAGTGGTACCCCGACGAAAGTGCTGTACGATGAGGCCCTTCGTATTCAAAAGCAATTTAACATTGGCGGATGGATATTGGGTGGGTTTATGGGACTGGTGATTATTTGGCAATTGGTGGGTGTTTCAATCATTCGGCACAGAAAGGATTATGAAATCGACCGTTTCTCCTGTGTCAGCTGTGCCAGGTGCTTCAACTATTGCCCGAGAGAAAAGAATAAGAAAAAAACCAAGGTCAATGAATGAGTCAGCAAGAATGAAGAATCATGGAGACAAGTACTTAAAAGAAGATATCATGAAGATGGATCATTTTCAGGAGCAAATCAATTATGGCTGAAAATAATAAGGTTCAGAAATCAGGTCCGCGCATGATTTATGCGATTGCTCGGAGTGTGGCAGTTGTGGCAGCAGGATTTTCGCTGGTGATTTGCGTGCTCATGATCGCCAATTATTTTCAAGTCCAAGCGGTCGATCCTCTGGACAGTCCCGCACTTCAAACCCTGCTTCAGCAGCTGGAGGAGAATCCCAGTGATGAGCAGTTAAAGGATCAGATCCGCTCATTGGATCTGCTGGCCCGGAAGGCCTATTTCACCAGCAAATGGCAGCTTAAAACCGGCGGATTTCTGATGCTTTGCGGAGTATTGCTGATGCTAATATCCTTAAAAATAATGTCGGAATTTTCTAAAAAAGATCCGGACCAGAACGGATTCTCTGATCCCTCAAACTTCTGGACGGAGATTCGTCAATCCAGGAAATGGATCATAACTGGCGGTACGGGACTGGTGATCTTGTCGGTTATATTGTCTGCTTTCACCCAGTCCAGCATCGATCAATCTGGCATGCCCGATGCCGGAGCCAGCTCCCCGTCTCAGGAAGAAGTACTAAGGAACTGGACGAATTTCCGGGGACCCGGAGGCAATGGCCATGCATCGGCAGTAAATCCGCCGATAGACTGGAATGTTGAGGATGGCACCCATATCCTCTGGAAAACCGAGGTGCCCAAATCAGGAATGAGTTCTCCGGTTGTATGGGATGATCGATTGTTTTTAACTGGAGCCGATGTTTCGGCCCGTCAGATCTATTGCTTTGATACGGCCAATGGTCACTTGCTTTGGACACATGATGCAAAAGGAATTCCCGGATCGCCTTCTGATAACAAGCTTCCGAATGTGACCGAAGATACCGGACTGGCCGCGCCGACGGTGACCACTGATGGACGCCTGGTAGTGGCCTTGTTCGCTACGGGTGATCTGGTTTGTGTGAATATGACCGGTGATCGGGTCTGGGCAAAGAATCTGGGAGTTCCGGACAATCATTATGGTCATGCATCCTCCCTGATTTCCCATGAAGGTCTGGTCTTTGTTCAGTATGATCAGAACGAGAATTCAAAACTTTTCGCGTTTGAGATGCATTCGGGGGTCCTGAAATGGGAAATGGATCGGGGACCCATTTCATGGGCGTCTCCGATTTGTATTGACAATCATGGCCGGATGGAACTGATTCTTACGAATAGTGAATCTGCGGATAGTTATGATCCGCAAATAGGTCAGCTGCTCTGGCATGTGGAGTGCCTTTACGGAGAAGTTGGCCCTTCGGCTGCTTATTCAGAAGGAATGGTCTTTGTAGCGAATGAATATGCGACAGCCACTGCACTTAAAATTTCAGATCAATCAAATGCTCCCGAAATCGCCTGGGAGTGGGATGAATATTTACCCAACGCATCGAGCCCTCTGGCTACTAAAGATCTGCTGATCCTCGCAACCGGGGATGGGATTGTCAATTGTCTGGATGCCAAGACCGGAAAAGTTCGCTGGGAACAGGACTTTGATGACGGTTTTTACAGCTCCCCGATTCTCGTCAACGATCGGGTCTATCTGATAGACCTGTCCGGTGTCATGCAGATCTTCAGGATGGATGCCAGCTTTGAATTGCTGGGAAGTCCCGCACTCGGCGAGGATTCTTTTTCTACGCCGGCCTTTGTTGGGGACAGGATTTATATAAGAGGTGTGGAGCATCTGTTCTGTATCGGAAATTAGAATATAAAAATACTAAGAAGAATAGAAACGAAATTGTTAAACATTGTTATCCATTTAAAAATTAAGATTCTATATCGAATCAAGCGGGTAAATTTAAAAGAAAAGTTGACTTGCCACAGATTGACACCACGCCAGAGGCGGACAAGCAGATGAAACACAGATATAATGAAGTTAAAACATGAAAAAATATCAGAGTCTATAATAGGCTCAGCTTTTGAAGTTTACAATATACTTGGGTATGGCTTTTAGAGAAAGTATATCAACGGGCTATGCAGGTTGAGTTACTGCAGTGGGGTTATTCAACAGAATTAGAGTCATCAATAAAAGTAAAATTTAAGGGGATTATTGTTGGTGATTATATGACAGATTTATTAGTGGATGGCAAATTTATTGTCGAACTTAAAGTGGCAAAAAAGTACAATCCAAAAGATGAACCGCAATTACTTAATGAATTAAAGGCAACCGAAATGAAAGTTGGGCTGCTCATAAATTTCGGAAAGGAAAGATTTGAGTTCAAACGTTTTGTTTATTAAATCTGTGTTAATCGGTGAAAATCAGTGGCTAAATCATTTTATATCGATCTCGTACCACACAAAACAACATAGAACCAAAATTAAAGAATGACAGAAACAAAAAAAATAAACGTGAAGAAAGCAGAAGATTCTGATTCCTTCGATCTTCTTGAAGTGGAATCCCTGGTCAACCAGGTCGGCAGCAAACGTTCTGATTTGATTCCTTTGCTGCAGGCTGTGCAGAATCATTATCACTATTTGCCAGAGGCGGTGCTTCGGCAGATTTGTGAAATCACTGAAATCACACCGGCGGATATCATCGGAGTTTCCACTTTTTATCCTCAGTTTAGACATCAACCTGCTGGTGAGCATTCGATTCGGGTTTGTATGGGGACGGCCTGCCACGTCAAAGGGGCTGAACGTGTGCTGGACGCATTTCATCGTCATTTAAAACTCCGGCCAGGAGAAGATACTGATAAAGACCGCCTTTTTACAGTGGAGAAAATTGCTTGTCTGGGCTGCTGTACTCTGGCTCCGGTGGTTCAGATTGATGATGTGACGTATGGGCATGTTCTTCCTTCAAAGGTGTCTGATGTTTTAAAGGATTTCCTGGGCAAGAAAACGGAATCCAGTTCAGCTAAAAAGGTTGGATTTAAGAAAATCACTTCCAAGGCGGAAGTCCGGATTGGATTGGGCTCCTGCTGCCAGGCCAGCGGGTCGGGCCATGTCCATGAGTCAATTCAAAGGGAACTGGCGGAGTTCGATGCAGTCGTGTCTGTGAAGCCGGTGGGGTGTGTCGGGATGTGTCATCAGACGCCACTCATGGAAATTGTTCTTCCCGATCAGCCGTCGATTTTATACGCCCGGGTTCAGGAACAGAACGTCCGGCAAATCATTCAAAAACATTTTAAGCCGATTAATCCTCTGCAAAAAATTGAAAGAGCGACATCCCGATGGCTGGAAGACCTTTACACGGATGAGGCTTGGGAACCGGTAATCCGGTATGCCATTGATGTACGCGACAAGCCTGTTGCCGCGTTTCTGGGTCGTCAGAAGCATATTACCACAGAATACTGCGGTGTGAGTGATCCTGTGGATCTCAACGAATACCAGGAGAAGGATGGATTTACGGCCGCAAAGAAATGTTTGACAGAATTAAGTCCGGAAGCGATTGTTGAAACCGTTTTATCCAGCGGTCTTCGGGGTCGAGGCGGCGCTGGATTTCCTACCGGGATGAAATGGAAAATTGTCCACGAGGCGGTCAGTGATCAGAAAATACTCATCTGCAATTGTGATGAAGGGGATCCCGGCGCCTTTATGGATCGGATGCTTCTGGAATCGTATCCCTATCGGGTCATTGAAGGGATGATGATCGCGGCCAAAGCCATTGGAGCCCATGAAGGGATATTTTATATTCGCGCGGAATATCCATTGGCTGTTAAACGGGTCAAAGAGGCACTTCAACGTTGCGAAGCCGCTGGAATCCTGAGTGATCATTCTTTTGATTCGGATTATGTTCTTCATTTCTCAATTCAGGAAGGAGCGGGGGCTTTTGTATGCGGAGAAGAGACCGCCCTCATTGCTTCTGTTGAAGGACGGCGGGGCATGCCGCGATTCAGACCTCCCTTTCCGGCGGAATCAGGTCTGAACGGTAGACCCACTCTGATCAACAATTGTGAAACCTTTGCCACCGTTCCCTGGATATTCAGGAACGGAGCTGAGAGTTTTAACCATCTGGGGACTGACCACAGCAAGGGAACCAAAGTTTTCTCACTGGCCGGAAAAGTGAAACGGGGGGGATTGATTGAAGTGCCCATGGGGATTTCTATTCGTGAAATAGTAGAAGATATTGGTGGTGGTTGTGCCGATGATAAAAAATTCAAAGCGGTTCAGATCGGAGGCCCTTCCGGCGGGTGTATTCCCGCTTCCCTGGCTCATATTCCTGTCGATTACGAAGCCCTGACTGAGGCTGGGGCCATGATGGGCTCGGGAGGGCTGGTGGTTCTGGATGAGACGGACTGTATCGTGGATATTGCCCGGTATTTTCTTAGCTTTACACAACAGCAATCTTGTGGAAAATGTACATTCTGCCGGATCGGTACCAAGCGGATGCTGGAGATATTAATCCGGCTCTGTGAAGGGAAAGCTAAAAAAGACGATATTCAGAAGCTGGAAAAACTGGCCGATCATGTTAAAAGCGGGAGCCTCTGCGGATTGGGTAAAACAGCACCGAATCCGGTGCTTTCAACACTTCGGTATTTCAGGGATGAATTGATTGCGCACGCTGAGGGTCGATGTCCCGCGGGGAAATGCAAAACTTTGATCCAATATAAAATTAATGATCAATGTATCGGCTGCACTCGGTGTGCTCAGGACTGCCCTGTGGGGGCGATCCCCTGGACTCCGTATCAGGTTCATGAGATTGATCCCGAACGGTGCATTCGTTGCGATACATGCCGGCAAGTCTGTCCGGCTGACGCAGTGGAAGTGGGATAATATGATCCAACTCACAATAAATCAACAGCCCTTGAAAGTGCCTAAGGGCACGACATTACTCAAAGCGGCCCAGCAACTGGGGCTGAATGTTCCTACCCTCTGCTATAGTGAGGATCTTGAAAAACATACTTCCTGTATGGTGTGTGTGGTGGAAGAGATCCATTCTGGAAAACTTTTACCAGCCTGTACTGCTCTGGCTGAAGATGGAATGGCGATTGACACGGAGTCCTCCTTGGTGATTAAAGCCCGACAGAGTGCTCTGGATCTTCTTATCAGTGAACATGTGGGTGATTGTGAGGGGCCTTGCCAACTGATCTGTCCAGCTCATATGAATATTCCTTTGATGCTCCGACAGATTGTGTCAGGTCAATTCCAGGCAGCAGTTCGGACTGTCCGTGAACGGATTGCCATACCGGCGATTCTGGGCCGAATCTGTCCAGCTCCCTGTGAAAATGGGTGCCGCCGGAAAGAGGTGGATGATCCGGTTTCTATTTGTCTATTGAAACGATTTGCAGCTGATACGGATCTATCGTCTTCAAATCCAAAGATACCAGAGAAAAAACCACGCTCCGGAAAACGGGCTGTTATTGTCGGTGCGGGTCCGGCCGGATTATCGGCCGCTTATTACCTGATACTCATGGGACATGAATGTACCCTGATTGATGATCAATCTTCGGCAGGCGGTCAGTTACAAACGGCCGTTCCCGAAGAAATACTTCCTAAATCCGTACTTGAGGCAGAGATTGCGTGGATTATGAAACTGGGCCTGAAATTTCAATCTAAAACCCGGCTGGGAGAACAGATTACGCTTCAGAAACTTCAGGATCAATACGATGCTGTTATTTTAACTCTGGGTGAGGTTGAACCTGAAATCGTAGAATCGATGGGGCTTGAGGGTTCACAACGGGGCATTAAAATCAATGCGGACACGTTCGAGACGTCTCTGACCGGTGTATTTGCCGGAGGTAACGCGGTCCACCCAGGAAAACTGGCGGTGCGCTCCTCGGGACATGGTTGGTCAATTGCCCAAAGTGTGGATCAATTCCTGAAAGGAGTTCCGGTAACCGGACCTGTCAAGCGATTTCAGTCTCGAATCGGCCGGATTCAGGAATCGGAAATCCCTGAATTTCAGAAAGAAGGGACTTCAGATCCCAGACAGAATCCATCGGGTGGAATAGAAACAGGATTTACAGAAGCGGAAGCGATTCGTGAAGCCTCACGATGCCTGCATTGTGATTGCCGGAAACCGGAAACCTGTAAATTGCGTGATTATTCCGAAATCTATAAAGTGAACGCGCAGCGCTTTAAGGGCGAGGAACGGTTTTCTGTGGAGAAAGTTAAACAATCCGAGGATGTTATTTATGAGCCGGGCAAATGTATTAAATGCGGTATTTGTGTCCGAATTACCGCAAAGGCCGGAGAGAAGCTGGGCGTTACATTTACGGGTAGGGGATTCAATGTGAAAGTCGTGGTTCCCTTTAATGAATCACTCTCTGCCGGATTGGAAAAAACCGCAGCTGATTGTATTGAGGCGTGCCCGACAGGAGCTCTGGCTTTAGTGAATTCGGAAGAAAGAAATCAATGAATCCGATTCAAATTTTAATGAAGCGATGGCTGTTCATGAGATTTTTCATCGGATGGGTCTTGTTGTCCGTTCAACTGTGGGGAATAGAATCCGCCCATTGGCCCATCTTTCGTGGAGATCCGGCTTTAACGGGCCGGGCTTCAGGCTCCCTTTCAGAATCACTCCAATTGATTTGGACCTTTAAAACCGGAGATGATATAAAATCCTCCCCGGTGATTGCCAATGAAACCGTGTTTATCGGTTCAGATGATGACACGCTTTACGCCCTGGATTTACAAACAGGCATCCGGCGCTGGGCCTCGGATACTGGATCCTCAATTGAAGCGCCGCCTCTATTCCTGGATGGAAGAATTATTGTGGGTTCTCTGGACGGTGCTGTGCGGTCTTTTGATTCCAATTCCGGTAAGTTAAACTGGACCTATGAAACAGGCCAGCAGATTATCGGTTCGGCCAACTGGGCATCGGTTTCAGGCGGCGACGAAAAATTGATTGTGATCGGCAGTTATGACAATCAGATCCATTGTCTCAACGTGCAGTTCGGGAAACCGGTCTGGACTTTTAATACTGACAATTATATCAACGGCGCACCAGCCATTTCTCAAAAGCGGATTATTTTCGGAGGCTGTGACGCATTGCTCCATCAGGTTTCTGTTCATGGGGGCAAAGCCATCAGCCAGATTGATCTCGGATCGTACATCGCCGGATCGGCCGCTGTTGAAGGCCATTTTGCTTATGTGGGACATTACGGCAATCAGCTGGTCTGTGTGGATCTGATGAAAAAAACCATCCTTTGGAAATTCGGTGATGAAAAAGGTGGAGATCCATTTTTTTCTTCACCGGCGATCGGGAAAACCGGAGTGGTGATTGGTTCACGGGATGAATTTGTTTATTGCGTGGATAAAAAGACTGGGAAGTTGCTC
Organism: Candidatus Zhuqueibacterota bacterium; assembly: GCA_013202295.1. Lineage (GTDB taxonomy): Bacteria > Zhuqueibacterota > QNDG01 > QNDG01 > JABMRT01 > JABMRT01. The sequence continues at coordinate 5,202 of JABMRT010000044.1, read as the reverse complement.
TGGAAATTTCCAACTCAGGATGAAGTGGACAGCTCTCCAGTCATATGCGACGAAAAGGTGATTGCCTGCTCCAGAGATGGATGGATATATTTATTATCCATGGAGGATGGACAGGAGCTCTGGTCGTATGAAATCGGGGCTGCGATCTCGGGATCTCCGGCCGTAGCAGATGGATGGATAATTGTGGGTGCCGAAGATGGCAGGGTTTACGGATTTAGGTCGTATTGAGTCAATGATTGAAGTTTTAAATACATATAAAGAGATAATTTATGCGAATTATTGAAATTATTCCAGGAACCGGCGGAAGTTTTTATTGCGAAAATTGTGTGCGGGACAGTGCTTTGGTCAAGGGATTGCGCAAGCTGGGACATGATGTCATCATGGTCCCTTTGTATTTGCCTCTTTCCATTGATGAACCCGGATTGGCAGAAGGCTCTCCCCTTTTTTTTGGCGCTATTAATCTATATTTAAAACAAATGTACACACCTTTTCGCAAGGCGCCTCAATGGATACAAAATGTTCTTGATTCCGCCCCCTTTCTGGATTTTGCGGCCAAACGGGCCGGATCTACACGGGCAGAGGGACTTGAAGAAATGACCATTTCCATGCTGAAAGGGGAACATGGTAATCAGGCGGCGGAGCTGGATCAGCTGATTCAATGGCTGAAATCTGAGGGAAAGCCGGATGTGGTTCATTTAGCCAATGCGCTGCTTCTTGGACTGGCAAGACGCATTAAGCAGGAATTGGGCGTGCCTGTCGTCTGTTCCCTCCAGGATGAAGATTTCTGGCTGGACCACATGAATCCTGAATATGTTGAAGAAACCAAGCATGTGCTGACAGATCGCGCCCGTGATGTGGATGCGTTTATTTCGGTCAGCCAATATTTCGCAACGAAAATGCAAACATATATCCAGATGCCGTCGGATCGCTTGTTTATCGTTCCCATCGGATTGGATCTCTCCGGATATGAACCAGCATCTCTGGAAATGAATCCGCCGGTGATCGGATATCTTTCCCGTTTATGTGCAGCCCTGGGTCTGGATATTCTCATCGATGCCTTTATCCTGTTAAAAAAGGGAAAATATCCCGATCTTAAACTTCATCTCACCGGCGGAATGACAGGCGATGATAAGAAGTATATTGCTAAAATGAAACGCAAGTTGAAAAAGCATGGATTTTTAAAAGATGTCGAAATACTTTCTGAGTTTGATCGTGAACATCGGATCGAATTTTTTAAATTACTCTCTGTACTGACCGTTCCGGTTCCTGAGGGAGAGGCTTTCGGTACTTTTCAGGTTGAAGCGCTGGCGGCCGGTGTGCCCATTGCACAGCCCAATAAAGGGGCGTTCCCTGAATTTATCCATCATGTCGGCGGTGGTCTCATCTATGAACCCAATGACGCAACCCATCTTGCTGAAGCCATTCAAAAACTGCTGAGCGATCCGGAACGAACCAAAGCAATTGCCCGGAAGGGACGCGAAAAAGTATTAAAAGATTATTGTCTGGATTGCATGGCCAGGAATATGGCCGAAGTTTATCAGCGCGTACTTTCGGTATCCAAAACAAAGGAAAGAGGATGAGATTATGACGGGGCTGGTGACATTAAAAGAGGTGTCAAAGACATACACCCTTGTCACGGAAGGCGATCTTCAGGTCCTTCGCGACATAAATCTCCAGGTCGAAGTGGGAGAAACCATAGCCATCATGGGACCTTCCGGTTCGGGGAAAAGTACCCTGTTGAATCTGATTGGCACATTGGATTCTCCAACCTCTGGGAGTATCCAAATACTGGGGCAGGCACTGGAATTGATGTCAGAAAAAGAGCTGGCCCAATTCAGAAATCAGCAGATCGGATTTATTTTTCAATTACATCATCTGCTTCTCCAACTCACAGTGCTCGAAAATGTTCTTATTCCCACTTTACCTGCTGGGAGTTCTGCGTCCGATCTTGAAAACGCGAAAGAATTACTCCACCGCGTTGGATTGGAGGATCGCATGGATCAGATGCCAGGTGTTCTGTCCGGTGGCGAGCGTCAGAGAGTCGCTGTGGTCCGAGCCTTGATTAATCAACCCAGGCTGATCCTGGCCGATGAACCTACCGGATCTCTGGATGCGTCTATGGCGGAGCAATTGGTGGAGCTTTTAGTGACGTTGAATGATGAGCAGGGGACAGGTTTAATCATGGTGACACATTCGGAGGCTTTAGCATCTTTGATGAATCGGGTTTACCAGTTACATGAAGGGGCTCTTGTGTTGCGATAATCCTATAATCGGAGAAATTGAGAAAAAATGAAAATATAAATATAGATAAAAATTCATGGACTAAAGATCAAAAACTATCCTATACAGCAAATAGTGACACAAGAATAAAAAACAGTTTTAAGTAATTTTTTGATGGTTAATCTCATGCGAATTTCTAAACTAATTATCAGAAACCTTATCCATTTTCGTCGCACCCATGCGGGATTGGTATTCGGCAGCCTGATGGCAACCGCGGTACTCACCGGTGCGTTGATTGTGGGTGATTCGATGCGGTTCAGTCTGCGACAAATGTCGCTGCAGCGTTTGGGGAAGACGGTTCACGCGATTACATCGGGTGATCTGCTCTTTGATGTGTCCCTGGCGTCGAGGTTGGAACAGACTCTGGAGGTTCCCGTAGCATCTGTGTTGCAAACACGGGGATTGGCAAGGGTGAGTGGGGGAAGGCAGGTGAACGCGGTGCAGGTTTATGGTGTGACCGAATCATTGATTCGGTTTGCCCATGAAGCATTTGATTTATCCACATTAGATGAGGATGAAGTCCTGATCAATGAGATCCTGGCCGTTAAGCTGAATGTAAAAGCCGGGGATTCATTTATATTGCGATTCGAAAAAGAGATGTCCATTCCAGGAGATTTACCTCTCACATCCAGGGAAATGCAGTTTGCTGCGATGCGTGTAAAAGTAAAAAATATCCTATCCTCTCAACAGCTCGGCCATTTCAGTCTGAGAATCAGTCAGATACCATCCCCATCTCTCTTCATGCCATTGCATATTTTGAATCGTAAACTTGAATTAGAAACACGCGCCAATATTCTATTAATCGGGGACAATGGGAGCCTACCTCTCACTCAGGAAATTGTACGTGCAGTGTTCCAACAAGTTTGGAAACCTTCGGACATGGGATTGTCCTTTCAGGTGAATTCTGATCGGGAAATCATCCAACTGGTAGCGAATCGAATTTTTCTCGATGAAAATGTAACGGAGTCCGCACTTGACATCGGAAAAAGCGGATCAGGTGTTTTGACCTATTTTACGAATCGCATCACTTCTTCCTCAGGAATGACGCCCTATTCTTTTGTAACAGCTATTGATCTTCCTTTACCTTATTCCATGAATGACAAGGATGTTGTGATTGGTCCCTGGCTTGCCCGGGATTTACAAATTGTGCCCGGTGATTCTGTGACGTTGTCTTATTTTGTCGTCAATGAAACCAGTGAACTTCTGGAATCAACTTCGAGGTTTCAGATCCATTCAATCCTGCCTTTCACAAGTCCGTTGCTAAATGAATCCTTTATGCCTGATATTCCCGGACTCTCCGATTCCGAGAACTGTCGCGACTGGGATCCGGGTATTCCCATAGACCTGGACCTGATCCGTCAAAAGGATGAAGATTACTGGTCAGATTTCCGGGGCACTCCGAAGGCATTTATCACACTAAATGCCGGTCAACAACTCTGGGCCAACCGGTTTGGACATCTCACCGCGATTCAGTATCCTCAATCGATGAATACTCTGAATGATCTGGAAGCTGACCTTCAAAACCGGCTGGATCCGTTCAGTTTGGGCTTTCAGATTCATCCGGTGCGGGAGGAGGCCCTTCAGGCAAGCGATGAGGGAGTAGATTTCGGACAGCTTTTTATCGGGCTCAGTTTTTTTATCATGGCCAGCGCCCTGATGCTTCTGGGCCTCTTTTTTGTTTTCACGGTAGAACAGAGACATGTGGAATTGGGGCTTTTTGAAGCCGTGGGTTTTCAGCAGAAACAGATTCGAAAGCTCTTGATTCTAGAAGGCGGCATTCTTGCATTTATCGGTACTGTTATGGGAACCGGAGCTGGTCTGTTGTTTACACGATTGATTCTTCAGTTGCTGGGAAGCTTGTGGCAGGGCGCAGTTCAAACGTCAGGTTTCGAATTAAAAGTCATGGGTTCCACACTCCTGATCGGTGCCGGCAGTAGCCTGGCCATGGCGCTGATCACTCTGATGGTTTCCCTCCGGGTGACCTTAACGAAGACCATTGTACATCTCCAGCAACCAGGATTCGATCATTTAAAATTCAGATCCAAGAAACGAAAGTTGGGGCTGGCAATCTTCTTTTTGGGCCTTTTGGGTGCTGTTCTGATTCTTCTGATAGGTGTTCTCAATCCAGAACAAACATCGGCTGGTGCTTTCTTCGGCTCCGGAGCTCTTTTGATATTGTCCGGTCTGGGTTTGTGTATGGCCATTTTTATGAACCTTTTACGATTCTCTCGACCGAAAATATTGACAACACGGCACCTGATCATCTCTGGTACGGCTCGAAGGTGGGGGCGTAGCCTGACTACGATTGGACTGTTGGCCAGCACTCTTTTTATCGTAATCGGGGTGGGCTCCAACAGACATGGTACTCTGGAACATCCTGAAAAACGAGAATCAGGCACTGGGGGATTCGCACTTTGGGCAGAGATCGTTTTGCCTGTTAAGATTAATTTAAATGGCGATGAGGGGCATACATTTCTATCTTTGGAGGACAGTCTCCAAAATTATGTGCGATTCTTGCAGCTCCGATTAAAAGAGGGGGATGATGCCAGCTGTCTGAATCTGAATCGTGTGCAGCGTCCCGCAGTGCTGGGTGTGAATCCCGCACAATTAAATCAACGGAGTGCATTTTCATTCATACAAACATCCGATGATGTGGATTCTGAGTCACCCTGGCTGGTCTTAGATAAGGAATTGGATAATGGAGTGGTCCCTGCCATCGCGGATCAGACAGTAATTCTCTGGGGGTTGGGAAAAGCCATTGGTGATACGCTGATTTATCAGAATGATCATGGAGAAAACATCGTACTTCAACTGGTTGGAGGATTGCAGAATTCCATCTTTCAGGGGCATATCATCATCTCGGAAAAGAATTTTATCCGTCTCTTTCCCTCAATCAGCGGCACCCGTCTCTTTCTTGTAGAT
>JABMRT010000043.1 GCA_013202295.1 Candidatus Zhuqueibacterota bacterium | reverse complement strand
ACATGTGTAGCAGGGTAAGGGGCAGTCATTTGGCTGCCCTTTTCTTTGGATGATGAATGGTGATTCGGTTTATCTCTGTTTTTTACTTCATTGTTATTACATTCTTGTGCCCAATTTGAATATAGTTTATAGCGAAGGCGGGGGTAAGTATGATACGATTTAATAAACTGAGCGATATTGGATTGTTATTCAGAATTACCAGTGATCATGAAATTGTCGATGGGTTCTCGTATTAAACTTAATCCATTAGATGAATGGCCTGGATTACTTGATATCACGTCGCCCAATAATTCAATATAACTATTCGTTGGACGAGGGAATAATATGAAAGAAAACATTGGAGGACGATTCACCGAATTGGTCTCAATAGGTCAGAATCTAATCAAAACAGCTCCACATTATAAAGGTAAACTGGAATACTGGGTTCCCGATGAACGTGTAGCAGAGTACCAACAATGGATCAGTTCTTCTGCAAATCTGATCAATATCGTTACCCTTCCAGATAGTACCTTCAGAAAGGAATGTGCAAGAATTCTGGCTGATAAAGATGCAATGACAGGAATTTCGTCAAAGATGATACAGAAGATGTACGGGCTCTTATCGTCTGCCAAAGACGAGTGGGAACAAGGGCTTCTTCGAAAGATCGAATACATGGTTGTTGCAGAGACATTTGACGATTTCTTGGATCACGCTGACGTCTATCACAAAGGGAACAAGAAAACTGAGGCTTCTGTCTTGGCTAGCGCGGTTCTTGAAGATACTGTCAAGAGAATCGCAAAGAAAAACAGTGTTAAAACCAAAGGCGTATCATTGGACCCTCTGATTGATGAGATGGTCAAGGTTGGTACCTTTACTCCTGTCAAGGCAAAACGTGTAAAGGCGTTTGCTGGAGTCCGCAATCACGCAATGCACGCTGAATGGGAAGAGTTTGATATAAAAGATGTCGGGGAACTTATTGCTGGCACAAGAGAACTAATTGACACGTTTTTATGATAAATCAAATCCACAAGTCGCTCCGCTGGATACACAAAATACCGCACCCCGGTGGACTTTTCGTTAGGTGCACACTGGAGAACAGAATATGAAATATGTTAAACCAACCACTGGAACCAAATCATTTACATGTCCACATTGTGATGTGCTCGCCCGACAATACCATTGGGGTTATCTCTCAAATATAAATGCTGGTGCGATACCTACAAACCATGGCGATTTCACCAAAACCAAAATACGATTTAGTCAATGTGAACACTGTTCCAAAAATTCGATTTGGCATAATAACATTCTAATATATCCGAATCGTGGTGGTGCACTGCCACCGAATCCCGATATGCCGGAGATGGTGAAAGCAGACTATGAAGAAGCTGCTAATATTATCACCTCGTCTCCGCGTGGTGCAGCAGCCTTACTACGTTTGTCGATTCAGAAACTATGTGTCCACCTCGAAGAGCCTGGGAAGAATATAAATACAGATATAAAGAATTTGGTTAAGAAGGGACTGCCAGATCAAGTACGACAGGCTCTTGATGTAGTAAGGGTTACTGGGAATAACGCCGTTCACCCTGGAGTGATGGATGTAAATGATGTGACAATTGCATCCGAGTTATTTAATTTAGTGAATGTTATAACTGAATATATGGTATCTCTACCTTCAAAAGTTGGAATCCTCTATGATGGACTTCCTAAAGAAACAAAAGAAGCGATTGAAAAGAGAGATAATGACACCTAACTACAACCATTGCACAGGGCACAAAAAATTGGTTGCAAAATTGGGGGAATTGAAGGATTTAGAAATTGGAAACGCTTACTTTACAACAAGCGTCCTGTCAAGTTTGCGTCGGTACATTGAGAATGCATTAATCAGAACATAGAGGGAGCTGATGACAGAAAGATTAATGGATTTAGAGTATTTGTTAAATACCGAAAAGCAGGTAAAAGAAGTAACACTGACAGAATGGGGTGTTGGATCTGGTTCCCTTACAAAAGTGATAAACCTTTTCTTCTCTTTATCTCATTTTTTAAACGAAGACTGTGAAATCGAATCAGATGATAATGCATTTCAAATTATTGCTTATTCATCATATCTTAGACTGCCCTATACGTTAAAAACAATCCAAGACTTATGGTTATTGGGGTATTATTTAGAATCATTTATTATTGTTCGCCATATAGTTGAGGGGTTTGCAAAACTTAGATATTTTACAGAAAATCGAAACGAGATAACACCACACTTCACAGCAAGGAAACATAGAGATCGTGTATCTTTTAAAACAATGTTCGATTCAGTAGCTCCTGGGTATTATCATTTTCATTATGGAAAATTACTAAGTGGTTATGCTCACGGTGATTTAAATGCATATTTTACAAGAACTGATTACACATCTCAGACTGAAGGTAGAGTAATTGCTGGGTGTGAATTCAATGACATATATTGTGGATTGATAATTAACTTAACATTGACGTTCTGTTATGGTCATTTGAATTATTTACAAGAGTTCTTTCCATCAATTTTAGATAAACTCCCAAAAGATTTATTAGATCATTTTCTGAATATGAGAAATGAAATGAAGTTAACTTTGAATAGTAAAAGAAAAAAACCAGAGCAACAGCAAGAATGGGAAAATGTTATTCGTCCTTTTGTTGAACAAGAATAATGCATGCTAACACTAGTCTCGGGCATTTAAAGCTGGTAGCGTGAAAACTGAAGCCAGAAAGTCGTAAAATGAATATTTGTAGAGGAAAGTTAATCGTTCACACCGCAGAGCTGTCTCGATATGCCGCAAAATCGTAGATCGAGCCACTTGTTTGAATGTGTATCTTTTATTCAGCGTAATCCCCCTCTATATAAGCTGACTGAAACCAAATGAAACAATCACACACGAATCTATTGAAGCAGCTCAGCGAAATGGCAGCTGAAAGTAAATTTGGCGATGCTATCATAGCATCAAAGGCAGAATATGACAATCTACCTAACGATGAGGCCATTTTTCTGAAAGCAGTACTTGACTTCGCTGAAGTAACTGCTACACACGCACCTGAAATAGCCAAGATTCGCAATCTTGCGTGTAGATTGTTGATCGTAGCTTATCGCGAAACAAGTCGAAAAGACCGTCCTGCTGCTGCTGCGTTTTTAAATAGCTTTACCAAGGATTACCCAGGAGTCGCGGAGTCGTCTATTCTGCCGCGTTGGTCATCGTTGGCTAACGCCAGCCTCGCAATGCGGGAGGTCGCGTACACAAAAAACCGAATCCTCATCTGGCAGCAAGCATTAAAGCAATT
>JABMRT010000042.1 GCA_013202295.1 Candidatus Zhuqueibacterota bacterium | reverse complement strand
TCATTTTTTAACTTCATTATATCCGTGTTTCATCTGCTTGTCCGCCTCTGGCGTGGTGTCAATCTGTGGCAAGACAACTTTTCTTTTAAATTTACCCGCTCGATTCGATATAGAGTCAATAAATTACTTTTTCCTGAAAATCAGTGAAATCGGCACACCTTGAAATCCGAATTCGGCGCGGATCTGGTTTTCGAGAAACCGCTTGGTCGTATCTTTTAGAAGATCGGGATGGTTGGAAAATATCGCGAAGAGCGGAGGTTGCTCTCCGACTTGGGTCGCATAAAGAAGCCGCACCCGTTTGCCCTTCACTGTGGGAGGCTGATACCTTCGGCCCAAATCCTGAATCAGCTTGTTCAAGCTGGCGGAGGGAATACGCTTGGAACGCTCTGCTGCGATCTGAACGGCAGTGTGCAGCACACGTCTGATGCGCAGGCCTGTCTTACAAGACACATGCATCACGGGTATATATTGAATCCCCCTCATCTTCTGTTCGAGATTGTCTTCATAAATCCAGAGCGCGTCCGGATCATCCTCGATCAGATCCCACTTGTTCACGACAAGGAGGATACCTTTGCGCTTGTCCAGCACATCCTGAATGACGCGCATGTCCTGCTGTGCCAATCCCTCGGATGCGTCCACAAACACGCAGGCGACATCACACTCCTCAACCGCGCGTTTGGTGCGAAGCGTGCTGTAAAATTCCACATTCTCATGGACTTTTGTTCTGCGCCGCAATCCGGCCGTGTCGATCAGCTCAATGTTTTGGCCCTTGAATCGAAGCCGGACATCCACTGAGTCACGGGTTGTGCCGGGAATCTCGGTGACCAGCAATCGCTCTTCACCGAGGATTGTATTGATATAAGTGGATTTACCTGCATTCGGCCGCCCGATAATCGCGACTTTGATCACGTCTTCGGATGCATCTTTGTCAGCTCCATCTTCAATTGGATCGAGTTTTTCGATGAGCGCGGATAGCAGGTCTCCAATACCTCGGCCGCCCAGTGCGGAGATGAGCATCAAATCACCCAGACCCAGTTTATAGAGCGTGGTCGCTTCCAGTTCTCTTGCAGGATTGTCCGCTTTGTTGGCCGCCAGAATATAGGGTTTATCGCTCTTGCGCAGAATATCCGCGACTTCACCATCCACATCAGTAATCCCGGTTGTCGCATCCACAACAAAGAGAATCAGGTCCGCTTCAAGAATCGCAGCGCGCACCTGGGCCGTGACGCCCTCTTCAATAATATCCCGGGTTTTCGGAATGTATCCGCCCGTATCCACCAGCGTGAAATTAACACCCTCCCACTCGGCATGCGCATATTTTCGATCACGCGTTACTCCGGGCTGGTTATCTACAATGGCTTCTTTTCGGCGAATTATTCGATTAAACAGTGTCGACTTGCCCACATTGGGGCGTCCGACAATAGCAACAATTGATTCACGCATTGGGGTTCATCCAAAAATCTTTAAAATCAGTCAACAAACGAACCGGCCGTTCGAGCTGCCGGGAAAGATCACTCAGTGTAAGATCATCCAAAAACAGATCATCTTCATTTAAACAACTCGGCGGGATGAGCAGCTCATACTCATCCTGCTCGATTTTTAAAGATTGAAGGATGTCCTGCCCGGTCAGCAATCCTGTGACCGTGACAGAGTCTCCGTAAAATATATTTTTCACAGCCCACAGTTCGAGATTCAATCCATGGATTGTATTCAGTTTTGGAAGCGCTTGCGCTTTCAGGATTGACGCAACTAGTTCGCCCGTTACCCAGATCCGGCGAATGGATTTCACTGATTTTGGAAAAGTGGAAGTGGCTTCATTTAAATCGTCCAGGAAAGATCGCGTTAATCCCACGCCATTCTCAATCTGTGGGAAGTCTTCATAACCTTCAGACTTGGGAAAATCCGTGGCGGATAGAATATAAAACTCATCCGCCGCAAAAACAAACCGAGTTTGCATTTTTTGAAGAAACTTTGCCTGCCATTCTTGGGTATTTTGGAGGACAATTTTTGCGTCATCCGATGTCACTTCCCTGAGTCGCACCAATTTGTCACGATGCCGGGTCAGTCCTATCGGCACAACGGCCAGACTTTGCATGGCGGGATAAAATCCACTCAATGCCATCACGGTTTGAGAGAGGATGGATCCGTCATTGATTCCGGGGCAAAGTACTATCTGCCCATGCATTTCAATATGGTGATCGGACAGGAATTGAAGTTTTTCGAGTAACCGGTCATCGCCTTTGATACCAAGCATTCGCCGCCGCACGTCAGGATCAATCGCATGGATGGATATATAAAGCGGTGACAATTGCTGATCAGCAATGCGCTCTAATTCGGAATCATGGACAGCGGTTAACGTTACATAATTGCCATGGAGAAACGAGAGCCGGTAATCTTCATCTTTAAAATAAAGCGGCCGCCGCATGTTTTTTGGATTCTGATCAATAAAACAGAAAATGCAATGGTTGCCGCAATGCCCCATTTTCATGGGCTCTGTGGACAGACCAAGATCATCGTCATATTCCCGAATGATTGGGATGTGGAAAATCTCCGATCCCCGCTGGATTTCAAAATCCAGCTCTTCATCGGCGCTGTAAAACTGCAGATCAATCACATCGTTTATGGCATGCCCGTTTATAGATCGGATCGCATCGCCTTGCTTAAGTCCGACCGGGCTGGCAAGACCCTCTTTCTCAATACACTCAATTTTCAGAGACATCGATGACCTGTCGTTCCGATTTCCACTTTTCGCGCCGCTTCCACTCATCGATAAAAAACTTGATCACCGCAGCTGTGGGTACCCCGATCAGCAATCCCCAAAATCCGAAGAATTTGGAGAACACGAGCACGGAAAAGATGACTGCCACAGGATGGAGTCCGACCCGCTCGCCCACGATTTTAGGCGAGATGATATAGGCCTCAAGCCCCTGTACCACAACAAACACACCCGCGACTTTTAACATGGCGATAACCGGATCGGCCGTGAGAAGGCAAACCAGAAAGGCCAATCCCAGACTGATGTATAGCCCGATAAACGGGATGAAATTCAGCAAACCGGTCAGCACACCAAGAAGAATGGCAAAGGGAACACCAAGTATAGTCAAACCAAGTCCGGTCAGAATTCCTACAATCGTGCACACAATAACCTGGCCACGCAGATACCCACCTAAAATCCGGTTGAATCGCCACAAATAAAAATAGGACGCTCCCCTGTGCATTTTTGGGATCAGCTCAAGCAGCCAGAATTTAATCTTGTCAAAATCCTTGAGCAAATAAAAGGTTATAATCGGGATTAAAATCACATTCAGTATTTGCCCGAGAAAAGAGCCGACACTCAATACTCCCTTCAATAGATTGGAAAGAAGCTGCTCTAATCCTCCCGGAATTTGATTGGTCAAAGAATCCTTTAGTTTGGTAGTATCCGCTTTGAAAAAGCTGGCAACTTTGGGTAAATTTTCATCCAGGAAATGGACGATTTTGTCAGGTAGATTCTGACTGCGTCCGATCAGATCCTGGATCTCAGACACGAGATTCGGAACGAGCAGACTGCCCATTAAAATCAACAAACCGAATGTGAGAAGCAGAACGATGATCACACCCAACGTTCTCGGAAAGCGCCACTTAACCAATTGATCAACTACCGGATCAAATAAATAAGCCAGAAGGAAAGAGAAAAACAAGGGAAAGAAGACAGTCTGCGCTTTCAGAAAGATCCAGATCGCGAAAATGATTACCACAGAGATAGCCAATTGTTTAGCGATTGGTAATTCCCTTTGGCCGAAGAGGATAAAGAGGAGCACGCTCCCGATTAGAATGGGAGATAGAATAATGTGGGTCGCCCACAAGAAGGCGACGAGCAAAGCCAGAACCACCAATCCGAGAAGCACCGGCGGTTGCACAGTGGCATTCTTCATTGCACTCTCCGCAGTTTATCCATCAAAAAAGGAGGGCGGACATCCACCCTCCTTCAACACTATTTAAATAGAATGGACGGCATTACTTGAGCCGAATTAAATCACCCTTTTTAAATCCACTTCCCATCTTGGCCACAGCCTTGGCTGCTTTGCCACCGGAAACCAGACTTGTAACTTCAATGGTTCCGATCTTGGCCTCTTCACTCCCAAGGGACAAGCCGGTATCCGGATCAATGAGCTCCTGACCCAGTGAATACACAGCGAATGAATCACCCACATTCACTCCCGAATCCGATCCAGGTTTAATATAAAGGGTCGCGCCTTGCACGAGGATGATCTTGCCTTCCCATGGCAGTGCTTTCATTTGTTTTTCGATCATGTCCACAATATCATCCACTGCAGCCCGTGTGGCTTTGCCGACGAGAGAATTATCAAAATCATTTCGATTATCAAAGCTGAATTTTGGCGTGCTGAATTTTAATCCGCTTGAAGATTCTTCTTTTCGCACATTTTCAGCCGCAATGATTTCTCCGGTGGATGTGTTGATAAAACGAACATCTACCGCTACAGTAGCTTTCTGACTTTTAACACCGATACCAATTCCCTTTATTCGACCACCCGTACCACCCTTGGTTTGACCGAATTCAGTAACCGCACCGACAATCGCCAGCTCAACACCCAGAAGTTTTCCGATTTGAGCCGCGCTTTGCTCAGTGACCCGGCCAGTGGATCCGAGGTTCTGTTCATCCATCAAGCCTTGAATTTCCTGACGCTCAATCACCGTATATTTACCGGATTTTACAAGATCGGTTGTCAGCATGTCCGCCATGCCGTCGCCCGGGGATTTGCCATCCCACCAATGCCAGGACTGATCACTCTTGTCTTCAAAATTGAACACAGCAACTCGTTTTTTCAATTGGGGATAGGCCGCTGTGGCCAGAATAAACACCATCAGCAGCGAAATGACTTGAAACAGCCTTCTTTGCATGGATCTCTCCTTTTTCACTAGATCTATTGTGCTGTTCCTGGAGTTGAAAGCTGGACTGACACACTGTTCTGTGTCATGCCTGTGACCTTCGCCTGCATACCTTCAATATCCTTACCAGACAGGCGCTGCGCCAGATCATCGGCATTGCCCTTCATGACGACCTCAAGAACCGCATAACCGTCTGCGAAACTCCGCTGTGTTGTGGTTTGCAGACCGCGTACATAATATTTCAGAGAATTCTTAAATTTGTTCAGTTGCATATAGTCCTGCAATCCCCGGACATGTAGCACAATCGTGGAACCAGTAGACACATCACTCTGCCAGCGGTCAAGGATTTTACCCATCAACTCTTCGGAGACTTTTTCGCTGGCCTGCTTGATTGCGATCACGCCTCCGGTCATGTCATCGATGTGTGGATGCCTGCCTTGTCCAGAACCGGTAGCAATGATGTCGCCGGTATCAGTACGAATCGCGCGCACAGCAACGGTTGCCTGCTGGGATCGGATTGTCGCGCCGAACGCGACAGTCTCTGTGGCTTTGGCCACAGCTTTGCCGGTGATTACAACTTCGGCTCCCAGATTTTTACCAAGAGAGGCGGCCTGTTGTGAGTTGCCGGTAAGAATCGCTGAGGCCGTCTGCTGATCCATGTTTTGGCGCACTACATCGGGATCCACGAAGCGGAATCCTTTGGCCATGAACCAGTCCATAATTGCGGTTTCGGCAGTGTTGATATCCGCATCAAAATAATGCATTCCGGGTGTTTCTCCAATATTTTGCTCCTGGATAATGACCATCGTTCTAGGAGTATTCTTTCGCCGCATCAATGTGGCGATACCATCGAGATCATCCTGAATATTGGCCACCTTGAGAAGTGCCCGGACAGTGACTTCATACATCTCTGCACTTCGCTTTTTTTCCTGAACAATCTCGTACGTCTGCACATAACCTTGCGTCTTGGTCATGATATTATCTTCGATAAGCTGAAAATTTTCGACCAGGGTTTCAGACTCCACCAGTGTGCCAAGGACTTGCTCAATGCCCTTTCGAAGCGCATCCTCCACCGCGTCGTCACGGGCATGTGCGATATCGCCGCCCGTGATGTATCCGATTCCGGTGGACTCAACTGTCTGAGCATCACCCGTCTGGGTGAATCCTGCTGTGTTTAAAAAGTATCCTGCCATAAGCAGGATTCCGATTATCAATATAAACCGTTTCAAAAAAACCTCCCCGGACTCAGAACGTCATCCTTAAATTGTTCTGCAACTCACGGATGATTAAAAGCGCATCCGCACCGGATACGGGATCGGCCATTCCAAACGCGCCATCCATGGTATTCGCTTTCATAATGCCGCGATCCACAGAAAGGCAAATGGCGTTATAGGCATAATGGGTTGGATTCACATCCGGAAAACGGGAAGGCGACCCAATATACTTGGTTGCAAGCGCGTCATCGTGGGTCACCGCAAGGAGAATATTCTGGAGAAAAACGGCGTAATTGGAACGGGTGATCTTGTCATCCGGCCTGAATGTGTGATCCGGGAAAACATCCATAACGCCCAGATCAATGACATCACCAATCCACGATTTCGCCCAGTGTGTATCAATATCCGTGGCAACTGCCATTTCTGTCGTCTGCGATGTTTGCATCGCAGTGGGATCATCCGGAGCCTTGAAACCGGTATCATAGGTTTTCTTCCGATTCTTTTCCATGACTTCCAGCAATTTCAGTTCTTCAATAAAAAGTACCGCCAGATCGGCCCGATCAATTTTGGGGATCAAAGCAATCTTCATACCGACTTTAGATCCAGGAGCTGCCCGCTGAATTTTCTGAACCAGTTCCCATTCGGCGTTGGCGGCCTTGGCAAAATCGCCTTTCATGGCAATGACCTTGCTGAATGCCGCAGCTGCATCTGCAAACTGATACGCAACCTTATTTGCCATCCCGATAAAATACACGGCTTTTTCAGATTCGGGATCAATCTTCAGCGCCTTCTCATATTCTTTCAGGGCTTTTTTCAGCCAGTCATCTCCTTTTCGCTCCTTGACAATAATTTGCCCTTTTGCGATATATCCATCAATAAATTTATCATCTTTACCAAGCCCTTTATCGACGGACTGCAGAGCTTTTTCAAAGTCACCTTTTTCAGCCAATACCAATCCCATACCCACATATCCACCCGGGTATTCGGGATCAAGTGCTGTGGCCCGGCCAAATTCACTGGTCGCTTTATCTAGCTGATCACGCTCCAGCGCCCGCAAACCCTGATTATAATGGTTATCCGGTGTATCCAGAATGGATTCTTTTTGAATCGGTTTGGGACCGCATCCGCTGAGCAGAAAACCGACAGACAGCACAGTGATAAGAATTAAATGTAGAGTGCGTGACTGCATACCACACCTCCGTTTACTTGTTTTTTAAGGAATTGCAGGAGAACCATGCTTCACTGATTTTGGCAACATCTAATACCTGCAATCAAATACGATCAGTCAAGGATCAGCATGACCTTGCAGCGTTCAAGAAAATTCATATTGGCTGCTGCCGAGTGGATCTTTGCCGCATCTGCGCTGCTGATCACCACATCGGTTTTGTTCGGTCCGGAAGCCTTGACACCTTTGACGATCAAAGGATTGTTTGTAACACGTTCATTCTGACTGGCCCGATTGATATCTTTTTCATATCCGGCCATCCCGATATCTACAGCATACTCGCGGCTGACAAAGCGCGATCCGTAAACTTCTTCGCCTTGGTCGTCCAAGACAGCGGGTGCCATGGCCGGACGCAAACCCAAACCCCGAGCATCCACAACCAGTCCGGTATAAGTGCTCGAACTGCCCATACTCGCCATCGCGCCGCCGACCTGAACCGGCTGTGCGCCTCCGGCAAGCTGAGTTCCCGGTGAGACAGGCTGTCCGCATGTGGGGCAAACTGTTTGCGCGGCTGTTTGTAGCATACCGCCTCCGGTTTGGGCGGGTAGCAAGGCATCCATAATGATACCTGTTAAAGGAGCTTCCACCTCAACCTCGACATCTCCGGTTGAGAGATAACGGGTATCCACAACTTTGAATCCTTTCAAAGCGCCTTCAACCCGCGTCGAAATCACATCGGACGACAGCATGGCATTTTCTACCACAGTTTCTGATGTAAGATAAACACCCTTGACTGTTTCCAGCAGGTTGCGCCAGGCATCCACTTTTGCGGCTCTAAGTGCTCCCGCACGTTGTGATGCCAGCGGCATATTCGGGTTGGGTGCGCCAATACCTGTACTGCGCATGACCTGTTGTGTCCAATCCACGTTACCCGTAGAACCCACAGGTTGCACATAACCCTGACTGAGCAACAAAGCGGGAAGCAGTAGCACGATCGACAGTATAACCAAATCTTCCCTTTTCATTCCCAACATGGTAATCCTCCTTCGATTATTGACACTTTGACATGATTAAATCCAATAAAAAGAGCGAATGACGGGAGTCGGACCCGCGACATCCAGCTTGGGAAGCTGGCGCTCTACCAACTGAGCTACATTCGCTTTGGATTAGTTTGAATTATCTTCCGATTAAATTAACCCTTTTGCATCAAAAGTCAAGTGATTTTTCCTTCACAACCAAGACAACACTTCAATACTCTTCTTGAAACAAGACATATTGAGTATACTATTGGAATGGTGAAATGTTACCGTATTGTATAAGCCAGAGTAGCGGTGATCCCGTTAATTTTCCAATCTTCGCTTCCCTCTATCTCATCATCCGCCTTGAATGTTTCGGCGCGATACCCCACCATCAAGGTCAGCCCGGACTTGCTGAACATACCTGCACCGAAAGTATACCCGAAAAGATCCTTTATGTCTTCATCTTGTGCGAAGAGATAGGAGAGTGAGCCATACAGAAAAAGTGGTGAATTGGTGAACGGAAAAAGCATGGACGCACCGCCACCCATAAATTTATAGGTCTCTTCTGTGGTCTCATCATAGCTATCATCAATATAACCCCAATATCCATTGTAATAGTTATAATAATATCCCGTCACATCAAAGGCTATTTCATTCTCAATTTTTAAGCTCTTATAGGCTCCAAAAATGCTCAAGTTTTTACTTATGGAGTAACCAAGTGAAAAATTCATATCCTGTCTTTTGTCTTTTACAACCACATTATCAAAAGCATCACCCATTTCATCGGCGAAATCATCACTGAGGTCCCAGGTTCCCCAAAATACGGAACCGCCTAAAGTGATATTCCCAAATCGCATGCTCAGATATGGACCAATCATATTGGCAGCTTTTGATATCTCTTCATCCCCCATGTAAAAATCAGAACTGCCTCTCCAGTAATTGCCGCCAATGGTGATTACAGTAGAGGACTGCCCCAATACGGATCCAGCAACCATCACAACAAATAGTACCAACACAATCGCTTTGACTCTCATGACAACCTCCTTAATTGAAAGTGAAATAACTTTAAAATATGGGTACATAGTCCGGACCTGAATCGTCGTCAGACTTCTTCACAGGTTTCTTCTGAACCGTCTTCTTTTTAGGTTCTGATTTTTTTACAGGTTCGACGATTGGCTTTGGTGCTGGAGGCTCCTCTGTAGCCGGTTTGACTTTATCCCCCTTGCGGAACAGGATTGTCACATCATGAACGGAGCCGATTGAAAAACGATCCTGAACCTTGGTAATCAGGATATGTCCAACCATCTCATCATGAGTTCCGATGGCTCGTCCTTCAAGGTCGGTAATCACATCACCCAGCCTAATGACATCAAAGTATTGACCCAGTGTGACTCCGTCCGCTTTGCCAATATCCACATAAATTTCATCACTTTGTATGCGGATGATAGATCCTTCAAGTCCCACCTTGAATGAGATTTTCAGCGCCAGCTCTGTGATGGCTGTGGGTAGCTGCTCTTCGCCGCCCCGGCACTCTGAGGCTTCAGCCAGAGTGACTACACCGGATTGCACATCCACAATCCGTGTGTTAATGATATAGGTCTGACCCAGCTTGGTTACGGAGCCAACCATAATTTTATTGACATTCAGCAACCGCCCGATCTCAGTGGCTTGATCTGTATCTGTCAAACCGGACATTTGAAACCGCAGTTCTTCAATAATTTTCTTGATCTTTGCCCGTTCAACGACCTTAAAACTGCCTGTGTTGAACAATTCTGTTCTCAACAGATCAGCAACCGCTTCAGCGTTTTGCTGGTTGACGTTTTTCGCCTCGAAATCCAGGACAGCAATTGCTATTTTTTCTCTGGCTG
>JABMRT010000041.1 GCA_013202295.1 Candidatus Zhuqueibacterota bacterium | reverse complement strand
TGCCCTATCCGTTTATTCCGCTGATATAGATGGTGACAGCGATATGGATGTGCTATCCGCTTCCGATTATAGTAACGAAATCGCCTGGTACGAAAATGACGGAAGTCAAAATTTTACCACCCATGTTATTACCACCGAGATGGATTTACCCTGTTCTGTTTATGCCGCGGATGTGGACAGCGACAGTGACATGGATGTGCTCTCTGCTTCACCTGGTGATGATAAAATCGCCTGGTATGAAAATGACGGCAGTCAGAATTTTGCCACTCATGTCATTACTGAGAACGCTGATTGGGCCTGGTGTGTCTATGCGGTGGATGTAGACGGCGACACTGACATCGATGTACTCTCTGCTTCCTGGGCTGATGACAAAATTGCATGGTATGAAAACCAGGGTGCAACAAAGATTGTTCGTGGTAACAAACTCGGCTCGCCCCTTCAGTTTCATCTATATAATAATTATCCTAATCCGTTTAATCCCAGCACAAATATAAAATATAGTATATCTAATATAGGGTGGGTAAATCTTATAATTTATAACTCTATTGGTAAAAAAATAAAAACTATGGTGAATGAAGTTCAAAATCCAGGTGTTCATACAATAAATTGGGATGGAACTAACGATTCTGGACATAAAGTGTCGAGTGGTACATATTTCTATAATTTGAAAGTTGACAATGCATTTAAGAGTAAGCACATGATTTTACTGAAATAGTTTTCATTTTGGTAGTAAGTAAGTTAAGTGGCTTTCAAGTCCAATAAAACTGCTAACAATACGCTCAAGCCGAACAAAAACAGCCACTTACTTTTCTATCTTTGAATGGATTTTGTTCAAATATTATGCATTCTATAAAGTTTACCTCCTCTGTTTTTGTCGGCTTAGCTCGGCCGTTATACACTATTACTAAAATAGGATAAAGTTATGTCTTCGGTTAAAACGATTTGTATATCATTAATTTTGTTATTAATAATTTTTCGTTGTAATAGCAGTAATGACTCCTCAATTACTGGAACTATTAATGCTGATAATAATATGGGTGATTTAACTGTCAGAATAGAGAGAGACTTATGGCGAAATCATGGAGATGATTTATTAAAATTTACATTGGGTGAGAATTTAAATTTTTCATCTACAATATCTCCAGGGAAGTATAAATTTAAAGTATTAAGCAATAATATAAATGTTTTTGAAACTAATATAATTGTCAATAAAAGGTCCGAGATACAAATCAGCTTAGATCTAAAAACGGAACCCTACAATTTTAATATAAAAGGTTTCGAATTATATGATGAGTATAACCAACTAATAAAAGACCTTGAAAATTATGATAAGAATTGGAGAAAAACAAGATCAACTACAAATAACGAAGAGCGAAATCGGTGGTGTACTGTTTCTGATTCGGTTAGGTTTATATTAAATGAAATTGAGAGTAAATATGACAAATTCTTTCAACCTATATTCATTGAGCGAAAAATTTATTATTTGACCAAATTTCACCCTATTTATAAAGATATTGTCGATCTTTACCAGCAAGGTCTGTTTGAAAATAATAAAGTTCAATTTTATTCAAGTAAAGAATACCAAGATTATTTTAATGATATGATTGAATTACTTGAGAGTCTTGATTATAAATCACATTTATTAAACGGTAAATTCTTTGGTGGAATACTGCGTACTCATTGGGCTTCTGATACCTCACCCATATTATCAGAAAATTTGAATCTGCCAGCAGACTATTTCTATAAATTATTGAAAAATTCTTCTGAAGTATCACAAATAGTGGAAATAAGAGCAGAATCACTTTATAAACTTGCTGAACACTATATTGATCGCGGTAAGTTCACAAAAGGACGTAATTCATTAGAAATATTACAAACTGATTATCCTGATGCTAGTTTTATAAAAAATGGTCAAGTAATAAGAATGTTGGCAAGCATTAAAACGACACCAGGATATGTTGCCCCTGAATTAAATATACAATTAACAACAGGAGAGAATTATCGTCTTTCTGAACAAAAAGGAAAATTTGTTTTGGTAGATTTTTGGGGCACTTGGTGTGGTGCCTGTATCGTCAGTATTCCTTATATTAACAATTTATCAAAAGAGATTTCTAAGGATAGCCTAAAGGTTATTGGTATCGCAAATGATGATTCAACCCGGTTAGCAAATTTTTTAAATGAACAGAAAATTAATTATGTTAATGCCCTTTCTAATAAAAAACTACTTGATCAATGGGGCATTTTAGGATTTCCAACTACTTTATTAATTTCCCCAGATGGGAAAATTTATAAACAAAATATAAATATCGGTAATAATATCGTAAATGAGATTAGAAAATTAATGGCACATTATTATGGTAAAAACGGCGTATAACCAAGTCATGCAGTGGATTGAAAACAGCTGCGGCTTTTTGAGATTTTGAATTTACTGGAATCATGAGGCGTCAGTGAAAAATCTCCTTGTTTCCAACCCACTGATGACCGCCGTTATGTTTGCATGTATCAATACAGCTTAATAGAAGATTGAATTATAATATAAGGCAATAAGCAAGAAAGGTATCCCACACGATATAAATTTATTTTCATGCGGAGGTTGGCCTTCAATGCTGGATTTACTACCTTTCAAATATAAAAAAAGGAGGACAGCATGAAACTGCAAAAAGTTTTAGCCATTTCCGGATTTGCTACCGCGTTATGTGTCATCATAACCATTTATTTTCTCAAATCTGATTATTATAAACCCAAGAAAACACACCCTGTTCAGTTTGAAGCTTCAGAAGGAACAAAAGAAGATCCATCTGCACGTGCTCGACACAAATGGGACCGTCTTCTAAATCCTATAACAAATGAAATACCCATAAATATCGGCAGAAAAGAAATTGCTTTCGTGAA
The DNA here is from genome assembly GCA_013202295.1 of Candidatus Zhuqueibacterota bacterium. Lineage (GTDB taxonomy): Bacteria > Zhuqueibacterota > QNDG01 > QNDG01 > JABMRT01 > JABMRT01. The sequence continues at coordinate 2,348 of JABMRT010000041.1, read as the reverse complement.
CAAACTGGCAGAACAAACAAGCAAGACACATCACTCATTAACGAACGAATGGGTATCAAGAGGCCCGTATCATATCGGGGGCAGAACGAAAGCGCTTGCATTAGATATACTCAATGAAAATATAATACTGGCCGGATGCGTCTCAAGCGGCATGTGGAAATCGATTGACGGCGGCGGCTCCTGGACCAAAACAACTGCACCGGATCAGCTTCATAGCGTTTCGTGTATTTCTCAAAATAAAGCGTCAGGAAAAGAGCATATCTGGTATTATGGAACCGGCGAATATATACCCGGTGGCAGAGGGGGGAGCGCTTCCGGGATAGGTGGAACAGATGCATATTACAGAGGAGACGGCATATTCAAATCTGTGGACAATGGCAATACATGGTCACAATTGGAGTCAACTGTTTCCGGTACAGCAGATGAAACGGATCCATTCGATTTTATCTGGAATATTGCGACTTTTGGTGAAAGGGGAGTTTATGCGGCGACTTCATCGGGTCTGTTTAAGAGTACAGATGAAGGAGAGTCCTGGGATCATGTTCTGGATTTTGGAAACAATGATCCGCTAAATAATACATATCCAAGTACAGAAATTGCTATCACCAGCCAGGGAACCTGTTATGCTACAATTGGCGGAATTGGGCCGGATAATGGCATTTATCAATGTGTTGATGGGGAGACCTGGGAAGATATTTCACCCGTGGATTGGCCAGACACGACATCGAGAACTGTTATCGGTATTGCACCTTCCGATGAGAATATCGTTTATTTCTTCACTGAAGTCATCTATTTTAAACAACAGTTAAGAAAATACGAAAAGGGAGTAGGCTGGACAGACTTAACTGAGTTTCTGCCGTTTAATGCTGAAATGCAGACTTATGGCGGAAATATGTTTATCATCTATGTGAAACCCGATAATGCAAATACAATTTTCCTCGGAACCATCGGACTCTATCGCAGCATTAATGGTGGCCAATCATTTGAATTGATTGGTGGATATAGTGATTTCCATGTGGATCAGCACTCTATCGCATTTTACCCTTCGGATCCCAAAGCCATGATTGTAGGCAATGACGGCGGGTTATTTAAAACAAGTAACAACATGGCAGAAACCGAGCTTGATCTTTCAACAGGCGAGTATCATATCGACTGGGAATCGCTGAATAACGGTTATCTGACCACCCAATTCTATACTGTGTCTATTGATCATGGGACACAAGGCAGTGAAACGATTTCCGGGGGTATGCAGGACAATGGATGCATGTTTTCAACTTCCTCAAATCCACAAGATTATTGGGAGGACTTGGTGTGGGGAGATGGTGGATTTACAGCCATTGCCGATGGTGGCGAAACCCATTATACAGCACAAGCAGCGACATTTAATCTCCATCGTCATTCATTTCCAAATGGAGAACACCAGATTACGGAAATCACACCTGCTTCAGGCCGCATGGGTTTATGGCTTACTATTTTTATGCTTGATCCCCATGATCAAAAGATTATGTATGTGCCGTCCCAGACGGATTTATGGCGTAATTCTGATTTGACGGAGATCCCGCATATCATCCCAAGAAAACGTACAGATGTGAATTGGAGTCGATTGGAAAATGTAAAAGATTATTATATTCATGCCTTAGGCATGTCCAAAGCCGAGCCCAGACGGTTGTATTATGCCGGCAGCTGGACCGGGGGGTACTTTTATGACGAAAGAGTGTTTTACATTGATAATCCTCACATAGGTCAACCAGTGCCTGTTGAGGTAACAGGTGAGAATTTCCCATCTTATCCAGATTGTCCGCAAATTCACTGCATTGCGGTTGATCCAATAGATGCGAATAAAGTCATCGTAATATTTCCTAATTACGGGGTAATCAGCATCTACGCTTCCGAAGATGGTGGGGATAATTGGAGTCCTGTCAGTGGCAATCTCGAAGAAAATCCTGATGGTACAGGCTGTGGTCCTTCAGTACGTTGGGTCTCTATCCTCTATGTTGAAGATAAACCAATCTATTTTGCAGGAACCAGCGTTGGATTATTTTCCACGACCAGACTGGACAGTATGAATACCATCTGGGTGCAGGAAGGCGCAGAAACAATTGGTAATGTTGTTGTGGATATGATTGATGTGCGTCATTCAGATGGTTTTGTCGCTGTTGGTACACACGGCAATGGTGTGTACAGCACAACTGTGGCAGAATTGCCTTCAGGTTTAGAGAACATCACAACGCATCCAGAAAGTTTCAAATTCTATCCTGCATATCCTAATCCCATCAATTCATCGACAACTATACGTTTTCTCCTTCCAAAACCGCGATTGGTTAGAATGACTGTCTATAATATTCTTG
>JABMRT010000006.1 GCA_013202295.1 Candidatus Zhuqueibacterota bacterium | reverse complement strand
TTATATGAGTAATTGGATAAGAATGTGGTTCACAGGATGGAATAGAGAAGATTTCAAAACTCAAAAACATAATTTTATTGAAACACAGCAAGTAAAAAGTTATGATATTTATAAAGATTTTTTCGCAATGTGCAACCATTTACTTAAAAGTAATGGTACATTAATAATGCATTTAGGATTCTCTAAAAAAGCTAATATGGCTGAATCATTAATCCCATATGCCGATAGATACTTTAAGATAATCGGTTATTTTAATGAAAAAGTAAATAACAATGAAACATTCGGGATTAGTGATCAGGGAACTGTTAAGAGTCACCAATATTTATTTATGATTAAAAGAAGTTGAATGAATTAAAACCCTAATAGTTTTTTATTTTCATTTGAAAGAGCGTCAACAAGATTATATGAAATTAGCAATTTTTTTAACTCTGATAATCTTTTATTTAAATTTGACTGTTCCCGAACCATTAATAATCGTGTTACACAAGCATCAACATCAATATTCGTATTAATTATTGGCATCTTTGAAGATAGTAATTCTAAATTGGCACCTGTTATTTTTGCCAATTCAATTAACTCATTGTTCGTATAAAACTCGTTTGGCCATTTATCCCTTTTACTTTCATTCGCTTCTTTTGACAATAATGCAGTGTTTTGTATTGTCAGTGGGTATAGATATTTTGATGGTAAAATATGATCACTTGCCCACGATTGTCGGTCATTAATTTCTAAATCTTTTTTTGTTTTAAAGCATTTCCCTTTAAATCTTTTGAATAAGTCTTCAATTATTATTGTCTCATTCTCACCTTCAAGTAGGAGTTCAGCAGCCCGTCGCCGAATAGATGATTCATATAATTGTTGTTTCGTTCTTTTCGGGTTTAACTCAGCATTGATGGCCCCTTTACAACCTCTACATTCCATCTGCCTTTCTAATGGCCCCCAATCAGAGTGTTTACTAAAGGCTGAAAATGATAAAACTCTACCACAACAATTACATTGTTTCCAGTATGATTCTTTGTGTTCAGTAGCAATTCTAAAAAAAGCTTGCCAAAATCTTACAGATGTTATTGAATCACTGTCAATAAAAGCTTTTGGCCAATTCTCAAATGGCAGATCAGAGCCTTTGCAATGGCGAAAACCACAACTGGTACATTCCCAAATAGAGTTTTCAAAAGCCTCTGACGGTTGGAGTAATTCCTGGCCTATATTTATTAAATTTAATTCCTTGCAATTTACACATATATATGAAATCCAAGCATCATGATAAGGTATCCCCTCAATTCTTGAGATCCCAGTAACATTTCTTGTTTTTCTTCGGGACATTAAAGTCTCCACTAATATTTATAATATTTAAAAAAATCCTAATTCAATTTACGAAATATTTACTGTGCATACAATTTATATACTGCATAACATATGGTTATATATCAATATGACAACTTCACCTTCCCTGCCTGATCCAACGGCAGATGAACATCTCCTAAAATGGACAGATCACTTCCCAGATCCAATGCGCCTTTCAACTGATAATCCAATTCACTGTTCCCTTTAATCAATTGGACAATGGACTGCCCCATTTTCAGAAAATCAAGTGAGATGGGGATTGTAACCGATCCCTCCCCCTTTTGTGCCAGAGAGATGGCTTTTGGAATACTTCCCTTGGCCCAGTTCAATTGATTCACAGAAAAATCATACTGCATTGCTTTCAATTTAAAGGGGATGGAGTTGGGATTCTTCACTCCCAACACCAATTCCAGATCCGCGCCTGTAAATCCCATCCGGCTCACTTTAAATTGCTGAATGGATACCTTGGGAAGTTTCAGGAGCGGCAGACTACCCTTTTTTGTGACAGGCACGCGAATGGGTCCGAGAACAGGCAGATTGAAATTGAATCCGGCTGAAATTTCATATTCTGTACTGTCCTGATTTTTCAGGGAATTCACCGCCTGATAGATATCCTTGAACAAAATGGAAATCGGTAAATCGATTTGACCTGTTCCGTTGGCAGGTACAGAAACAGTCTGGATCTCTTTGCCCTGAACGAATGAATTGCCGTTTAACTTGAAATCATAATCAAATCCATTTGCAGTGACTCCCAAAGAATTCGGATTGTCAATCTGAAAGGTGAGCAATAGATCTACGCCATCGAAATTGAGCCCTGTGAGCTTCGCGTCACTCACACTTACACGGGGCTTTTGAATCTGAACCAGTTCCTGAAGCACGCTGCATCCTGCAAGCAGACATATCACACACAAGAATATGGGTAAAAAATGGCGTTTCATCGAACAACCTCCGATTTATATCCGTATAATGGAACTAAAATCCCAAAAAGCAGGATACATAAATAACGAAATAAAATCCAAAACATCCAATATTTTCTTGATCCCAAAAAAAATCATGCTATCTTATAAACAATACACCATATTCTTAATATTACAGCGACGAATAATCTGCGTTTCCTTGATATGTCGAAGTTTGATTGGGATTGAACGAATAATAGAGGGACACCAACCATGACCACACGGTCACAAAAAATCCGGCTGGGTATCTTTGTCGTAGTCGCGTTAACAGCCATGCTGATCACAATCGGTATCATTGTCGCTCCGAAACTTTTCGAAGTGAGGGATATCTATTATATCGGGTACGAGAACATCTCGCTTATGGGATTACAGGAAGGCGGGCCGGTCAAATACCACGGCTTGACAGTTGGAACCGTAAGCAATATTTCAATTGATCCGGTGGACATCAGCCGGGTCATCGTCGAAGTCAGTCTGGAACATGGCACGCCGATCAAGCAGGATACCCGCGCTGACATCGAGCTATTGGGTATTACGGGAATCAAAGTCATTGAATTGCGAAGCGGCTCACCAGAGTCGGCTTATTTGAAACCCCGCGATTTTATAATGCCTGGTAAATCGATCACTGAAATGATCACCGGACAAGCTGAAGTCATGCTCGAAAAACTGGAAATTATCCTCAACAATCTTGCTATTTTTAGTTCAGTGGAAAATAGAGAGAAAATCATGCGGTTGGTGGAAAACTCGGGTTCGACGCTTGGAGAAATCAGCGGTTTGCTTGAAGAGAACCACGATGTAATTTCAAAGTCCATTCAGAACTTTGAATCCGTTTCATATGAATTGCAGGAGTTGGCCATCAACTCGAATATTACAATGGCGAAGCTGGCGCAGCTTGCCGGATCAGACACTACAGAAAGGGTCATAGCAAACCTGGCAGATATCACAGACGCGCTAAAGGAAGCGGAATTGACGGAGTTGATCCATGAGATGAACCAGACGCTCTATCATACGGGTCAGGTCCTTAAAGAAATCGATGCCACGATCGCAAAGAATCGTTCTGATTTTGGATATTCCATACAAGCCGTCAAGGAGAGCGTGGAATATCTGAACCAGTTCTCCCGGATGATAACCGAAGATCCCTCAATTCTGGTTCGGGGCACAGAGCCCAAAAACGCACCGGATTTCAATCTGGAGAAATGATATGAAAAAATCAATCTTTATTGTCCTCCTTTTATTCTGTGCAGTATTCATAGCAGGATGCGGAAAAAAAGCCCTCATCCGAAAATATTATGTTTTGGAAACTGTCAACGTTGAGAACAGGAAAGGTCCCGTATATACTGATAGGATTCCGATCCGTGTAGAAATACGCGATTTCCAGGTGGCAAAAGCCTTTGATCAAACCCGGATTGCATCGCGTACAGCCTCTAATGAAATTGATTATTACTTTTACCACCACTGGGCAGTCCGTCCGACTGTGGCGCTCGCAGATATGGTATATGAGGTAATGGAGTCTGCCGATCTGTTCCTTAAAGTTTCACGCGAGTACAGCGTCACAACCGAATACATGATTACATGTGTCATACATCGCCTAGAACGCATGGATGGTTTCCCACATCCAAAAGCGCATCTCGCTGGCAGGCTGGAATTGATAGATATTAACATGGATCTTCCGGTGATTCAATATGAATTTGATCAACAGGTCGAATTAAAGAACGACCGAAGCATGAACAAGTTCGCAGCCGTCCTGAGTGAAATTCTGCATCAGGAAACCGAAGCGTTCACACGATTAATCGCCGCTCATTTCGAAATTCCGGAGCAAGGCACCGAATGAAGGATATAGAAGCGCGGGTGACATATGAGGACAATGCGCTCATCTATTCAGGCGATCTGCTTTTGCCTGTGGTCAGCCAGTTGTATGAAGACACCCTGGCCATTCTGAAAGGATTATCCGCATTTGAAATTCAGATCGATTTATCTCTGGTTCGGCAGATTGACACAGCCGGATCCGCCTTCCTCGATGAAGTGAAGTCATATGGTCTCCAGATGGGCATGGAGGCAGAAATCATAAACGTGCCTGAATCCATTTCAAAAACCCTCTCGACCTTTTCCCAAAAAGTAGACAAACAATTTCTTGAGCAAAAGGAGAGACAGAGGCCCTGGCTTGAACGTATCGGGAATTGGCTCGATAAACGCGATCATGAAGTACTCGAATTCATTACACTGATTGCAGACACGTTCTATTTTGGGATTGCACACGCTTTCAAAAAAGAAGGCAGCCGCAAAGGTGAGTTCGTCAATCAATGCATTCTCATCGGCATGAATGCGCTTCCCATTGTCGGTCTTGTTTCATTTTTGATTGGATTTATTCTTGCGCTTCAATCCGCCGCGCAGCTCAGACAGTTTGGCGCGAGTATTTATGTGGCAGATCTTATTGCCGTGGCCATGACCCGTGAAATGGGACCGTTGATTACCGCAATCATGATTGCCGGCCGCAGTGGTTCGGCCATCACCTCAGAGATCGCTACCATGGTTGTGACGGAGGAAACCGACGCGTTAAAATCCATGGGGCTCAATCCGGTGAAATATATTCTCGTACCGAAATTCTACGCCATCACAATGACCATGCCCATGCTTACCATCCTCTCAATGATTCTGGGTATTTTAGGGGCATTGGTTATCGGATACACATATCTGAACATCGGCGTTCAGCCCTTCATCGATCAAGTGGCCAATGTGCTGATCATGAAAGACATTGTAACCGGGTTGATAAAAAGCATCATTTTCGCGTGGCTGATTGTGATTGTCGCAGCTTATTTCGGATTTCGTGTAAAGGGCGGCGCCGAGGGAGTTGGCCGCGTCACCACAGCTTCTGTCGTTGTGTCTATTTTCGCGGTGATCTTTGCAGACAGTATATTGGGTTTGATCTTTTACTTCGGGCAGGATGTGGTCACTTATTGATCATGAAAATAGCGTCTAAATCAACTGTACTTGTGAGTACACAGGATCTCTGCGCCGGATATGGAGAAGAGCAAATTCTCTATGACGTGAGCATGGAAGCATGTAAGCACGAGATCACGGCCATACTCGGCACCAGCGGATGCGGTAAAACCACACTCCTGAAGAATCTGATTCGTCTTTTCCAGCCCTGGTCCGGATCGGTGAAAATATTTAACGAGGAAATTACGGATATGGATGAGCCGGAGCTCAATGCCATCCTTGCTCGTGTGGGAGTCCTCTTTCAATATGGCGCACTTTTAAACTCGATCACTGTGGCGGAGAATGTGGCCATTCCGCTTCGACAGCATACCGATCTTTCCGAATCCATGATTGAACGGCTGGTGAGAATCAAGCTGGATCTTGTGGAAATGGGCCATACGCTTTCCAAATTGCCGTCTGAGCTGTCCGGCGGGATGCGCAAACGCGCCGCCCTGGCCCGGGCCATTGCGCTTGATCCGCCCCTGCTCTTCTGCGATGAACCCACTTCCGGTTTGGATCCCATGACCTCAGCTGATCTTGATCATCTCATTTTGCGCATGCGCGATGATCTTGGAATTTCTATCGTAGTTGTTTCTCATCACGTAGCGAGTATTGATCGAATTGCTGATAAAATAATATTTTTGGATAATGGCCGTGTGCTTTTTCAGGGTTCCTTGAAGGAAGCAAAATCAGCAGGCATCAAACAAATCGATGAATTCTTTAGAAATGGATAAATTCGTATATCGTAAATTGTATATTGCTTGTTCGCCGTAGCTGCTTTTCAGCATAGGTGGATTTATCCGCCGAAGCTGTTCTTTAGCGAAGGCGGATCGCCTTTTTTCAATCTTCCACAGGAAATCCAATCTTTACCGTCACCTGCCAGACATTCACATCACCCTCTTCAACAGACCCTCGTGTTTCGAGCACTTCAAACCACTGTATCTGTTTCACTGTTTCCGAGGCTTTTTTAATCGCATTCTGTATGGCATCCTCAATACTGATGGAGGATGTGCCAACCATCTGAATGATTTCATAAACTGTATTGTTATTGGTCATCATTAATCCTATAGTTTTATGGATAGTATAATCAGCTACTGAAAACACTTTCTTCTTTTATATGGCATTTTGAAAATTGCGTTTATTAAGCCACCGCACAATCAATCAATTTTTCGGTGGAAAATCCTTTAAAACCTCAGCAACCGATTCAACCAGATTCTTTCGTGGATTGGCCTTATCCAATACTCCCTTTCCAATCCCCTGCCAAACCAATTCTTTGCGGAAGCGATCAACCATATCAATGCCCAATGTCCCTTCTTTGGTGTGTACGACATGCCCCGGTTGTGCAACCCACCGGCGGCCCCATCGCCCCACCCGATATGTTGGTGGCACATAATCCCTTTCGTTCTTGATCATGGAATAGAAATGCATAAGCAGATCCGCCTCTTTAGGAGATCCGGCAATCTGAAATCCCTTGGCCTCCATGATCTGTTGAATTTCACCTAGCACCTGCTTGTCAAACAATACCTGCTGCCGTTTGGCTCCTGGCCCGGCCTTGAGTTGGGGCTTCACGGGATAATAGGTTTTATACTGACTGAAATCAGCGGTCTCATCATAATTGATGACCACACGCATCGAAGCACATCCCGAAAAAAGAACAAGGATAGCAAGAATCGTTAAACCAAATCGAACGGATTTCATGGGGATTTCTCCTTTTATTTGGAGTATCGTATTTTGAATCTGATTTATTGGACTGTTCATAGTAAACCAATTCAAATGATTAAAATCAAGCAAATAATTGAAATCGACAATCTACATTCAAAGCAAACGAAGTTACTGTTAGAATATTGTTAGGTTGATTTTCTCCTTGAAATTAACATTTTATCCCTCTATTTTTACTTAATTAGCAGTTAAAAAGGAATAGAATGAAAAAACCATATATCCTGATTGTCGATGATGAAGAGGATATCCTTGAATTGGTCCAATATAATTTAAAACGTGAAGGCTATCAGGTATCCTCTTTAAATTCTGGAGAAGAGGCCATTAGAAACGTGAAGGAAAAAAAGCCCGATCTCATCCTGCTGGATTTGATGCTTCCCGGAATAGACGGGTATGAAATATGTAAATTATTAAAACGGGATGAGAGCACCCAGCATATCCCGATTATCATGCTCACCGCCAAAGGCGAAGAGAGCGACATCGTGACCGGATTGGAACTGGGTGCAGATGATTATATCACAAAACCATTCAGCCCGAAAGTTCTCGTTGCAAGATTGCGAACTGTATTGCGACGATCCAACCGTCGGGAAGAAACGAAAAGCGCAGTGATCTCAAAGCACAACATCACAATTGATACATCCCGATTCGAAGTGACTGTGGATGGTCAGCCTGTGGAACTCACAGCCACAGAATTTCATGTTCTAAATTTTCTGGTTCGGCATCCCGGCTGGGTATTCACACGATCGCAAATCATAGACAGTGTCAAAGGAACAGATTACCCGGTCACCGACCGGTCCGTGGATGTGCAAATTGTGGGATTAAGAAAGAAACTTGGTGAAGCTGGACATTATATTGAGACAGTTCGCGGAATCGGCTACCGGATGAAAGACGAGGATTCGCATGTCTTATAAAAAACGGCTGCTCTGGCAGATTTATATACCTTTCCTTGTTATCATTATTCTTTCTCTGTTTTTGATTTCCTGGAAAGCCAGCCGATCCTTGAAATCTCTCTATTATGACAATCAGGTTGATGATCTTCGAATCCGCGCTTTAATAATACATCAAATTGTCGATGATCATCTGAACACGCCGGGTGAAACCGATATGCAGAAAATCTGCGTTGGATTGAGCCAAAAAATCCAAACCCGGATTACAGTAATCCACGCGGATGGTGTGGTCATCGCTGACTCCGAAAAAGATCCGGCATTGATGAACAATCATGCAGACCGGCCTGAGATCCGCAATGCTTTGAACGGAAACATTGGCAGTTCGCAGCGGTTTAGCTATACATTGAACATATCAATGCTTTATGTCGCTATACCCGTAGAAAAGGAGGGAAAAGTAGCGGCCGTAATCCGTGTATCAAAACCCATGACCTATCTTTCAGCCACACTTCACACCATATACAATCAGCTTATTTCCGCGTCGATATTCATCTCGATTCTTGCCGCTTTAATCGCTTTAATGCTTTCGAATCGGATTAGAAAACCAATTTCGGAAATGATCGCAGGCTTGAAGCGATTCAGCCAGGGAGACTTAAAACATCGATTATACATCACGCAGTCCGGAGAAATGAGACAACTGGCAGATGCCATGAATCAGATGGCCGTACATTTAGATGATCGCATTAATACCGTGACCCGTCAACGCAATGAAATCCAGACCATGCTTTCAAGTATGGTGGAAGCCATGATTGCAGTGAATACACAAGAGCAGATCATCCGATTCAACCATGCTGCTTCTACCCTATTTCACATCACGCCCGAGGATGCAAAAGGTAAGAATGTCTCCGAAGTGATTCGCAATACAGAACTCGTTGTATTTGTGAAACGCGCCCTGACTGCTCGTGAACCGCAGGAGGCTCACATTGTCATGTGGAATGACCAGCGCACGGTTCAAGCACGCGGTACCCGTCTCCAGGATTCCGATGGACAGAATGTCGGCGCCCTGATCATACTTAATGATATCACGCAAATTAAAAAGATGGAAAGAGTCCGTAGCGATTTTGTGGCCAATGTTTCACACGAATTGAAAACACCCATTACTTCAATTAAAGGATTTGTCGAGACCTTGAAGGATGGCGCGATCCATGATCCCGAAAATGCGGATCGTTTTCTTGAGATTGTTTCCAAGCATACGGACCGTCTCAATGCGATTATAGAGGATCTGCTGAAATTATCACGGCTGGAGGATGAAGGAATCTCGATTGAGTTTGAGGAAATCGAGATCATTAAAATCATCAAGGACGCGATCATAGTCTGCCGTAAAAAAGCAGAGCAAAAACAAATCGAAATTGAAATAAAGTGTGAGACCGATCTGACCGTTTCAGTAAATCCCCCTTTGCTTGAAGAGGCACTTATTAACCTCATTGACAATGCCCTCAAATACAGTCCGGAAGAGAATAAAATCGAAATTAAATGTTCACAAGATCAAAAAGGTACGGAAATTTCTATTGAGGATAACGGACCCGGGATTGCGCAAAAACATCTGCCAAGAATTTTTGAACGTTTTTATCGTGTGGATCGCGCAAGAAGTCGGGAAATAGGCGGTACAGGGCTCGGACTTTCAATTGTCAAACACATTGTGCAGGCGCATCAAGGTGAAGTAAGTGTGGACAGTGTGGTTGGAACAGGCAGCACATTTAGAATACATTTGCCTCGACACTTATCGTGTTAAATGAACCAAGTCGGAATGTAAAACAACATCATCCTCGAATGTCCTTTCTTAATTTCTATTGAATTCCACTATTTCGTTCAATACATTCAAATGAAAGACTATCCATTAGTACTAAAACAAATGGAAGGAACATCATGAACACTAAAATTCTCATTATCACTTTCCTTGTCGGAATATCCCAATTATCTTGCAACAAGAAAGACAATCCAGTTATTGAGAACGGGGATGTAATCCCGGTTCCTGATGGATATAAACTTGTCTGGAATGACGAGTTTAATGGGGGATCTCTGAATACCAGTAAATGGGATTACATGACCGGCGGGGATGGCTGGGGTAACAATGAACTTCAATATTATACCAATCGGACAGACAACGCATTTATCGAAGATACTGTCCTTGTTATTCAAGCATTAAAGGAAGACTATTCGGGCTCAGAATACACCTCTGCGCGTCTCACCACCAGCGGAAAAGCAGCCTGGACCTATGGCCGATTTGATATCCGTGCGAAAATGCCATTCGGTCAAGGCATCTGGCCGGCATTGTGGATGATGCCCGAAGAGTCGATTTACGGTGGCTGGGCAGCCAGCGGTGAGATTGACATTGTGGAATATCTGGGCCATGAGACAAACAAGGTTTATGGCACACTGCATTACGGCGGAAGCTATCCCAATAATACAAGCTCTGGGAACTCATACACTCTGGGAGACGGAGAGAATAATTTGTTTGCTGGAGATTTCTCAACAGATTTCCATCTGTTTACTCTCGAGTGGGAACCAGGCATCATGCGCTGGCTTATGGATGGCGAGCTCTATGCTACACAAACCAGTGAAACCTGGTATACGAATCATCAGTTTGGATTGATTAATAAACATGCGCCTTTTGACCAGAATTTCCACTTTATATTCAATGTGGCGGTAGGCGGGAACTGGCCCGGAAATCCAAATGCCTTAACCACATTCCCTCAACGCTTATCAGTGGATTATGTGCGTGTATTTGAGAAACTAGATGACTAATATTATAAAATTCAACTTCATTGAAGCTGAAATCGTTTTTACGACTCTCGGATTTTTTTGTTAAACTTTTAAATGGATAGTGCTATTAACGTTAGAATCACTTGAAAATCCAGATGCATTGTTTTATATTCATTCAGCAATCTTTATCGTTGAAGTGGGGAAACGGCTGAACGTGGGTCTATTCACGCAAATACTTTGGTCAATTTTAAATCACTCTTTTCAGTGCTGCTTATGTTTTCGATGACATTGATCTTGAATAAGCGCTTATTCCCCTTTCTAATAAATATATCACCATCCCTCATAATGGAGAATGAACATGGATTACAAGCTGCTTTCTGAAATTGTTATTTATGTCATCGGCGGTCTTGGCATTTTCCTGTTGGGAATGAAGCATTTATCCGAAGGCATGCAAGCTGTCGCAGGTGAACGTCTACGCAGAATGATCAGCGCAGTCACAGACAACCGTATTGTCGCCTGCGGTGTTGGAGCATCCGTGACCGGTATCGTACAATCCAGCTCAGTTACGACAGTCATGGTCGTCGGCATGGTCAATGCCGGATTGATGACATTGCGTCAAGCGACTGGCGTGATCATGGGAACCAACATTGGAACGACCATTACCGCATGGCTTGTAGCGATGCATATTGCCGATTATGGCCTTCCGATCCTGGGAATTGCAGCCCTCGTTTATTTGTTTTCAAAAAATGAAAAGGTACAGTATACCGCCCTGGTATTTCTGGGATTGGGCATGGTATTTTTTGGCTTGGAATTAATGAAAACCGGCCTAAAACCTCTTCGGAGTATGCCGGAGTTTATCTCATTAATGGCAACCTTCGCGCCTACCCATTTAATTGGACTTTTAAAATGCGTCTTCATCGGCGCATTCACAACAGCGATTGTTCAATCTTCATCTGCAACTGTAGCAATCACCATCACACTGGCTTCCACCGGTGCCATCACATTTGAAACAGCAGCCGCCCTGGTCCTGGGTGAAAATATCGGAACCTCAATTACCGCATTTCTTGCATCCCTGGGAACCAATTCGACTGCAAAACGGGCCGCATTTGCCCATATCCTTTTCAATGTTATTGGCGTGACAATCATGATTCCGATATTCCAACATTTTGTCTTGTTTTTAAATTGGGCATTGCCGGAACATCTTTCTATCGCATCAAAAATTGCATTTGCTCATACCTTTTTTAATAGTATGATTGTTCTGTTATTACTTCCATTGCTCGTTCCTTTCACCCGATTGGTAGAACTGATCATCCCGGCGAAAAAGGTAAAAGAGAAATCACATCTGACCTATCTTGATATAAGATTATATGATTCACCGGGGCTCGCGATTCAGCAGTCACATAGAGAAATTATACTAATGGGCGAGAATATTCAGAAAATGATGAATTGGCTTCGCAGCTCGATGGACGAATCAGCTCCCAATAAACCGTTGGAGGATAAATTATTTCATAGAGAACGTATCTTTGACATCATTCAAAAAGAAATTGTGGAATTTATTGATAAAATGATGACCGGAACTTTGAGTCGCGATATCACAACCGAAACAAGAAGGCAACTTCGAATGGCTGATGAATACGAGTCAATCAGTGATTACATTGTTACTATTTTAAAGTTGAGATGCCGTATGCGCAACAGTGATTTAAAGTTCACAGAATCCGGAAAAGAGGAAATCATCGGGTTGCATGATTATGTCAATGAATATCTAAATCTGATTGCGTTTTCTTTAAAATCCAGAAACGAAGATGCCTTATCCAAAATCCAGAATCTGGGTGATCAGATAACACATCGAGTCAAGGAAATAAGAACCAATCATCTCGAACGATTGGAAAAGAAGGAAACCTCAGCTTTGATCAGTCTGATCTATATGGATATGCTAAGTTCATATAGAAGAATAAAAGATCATGCTTTAAATATTGCCGAGGTCATGGCTGGCGAAAAATAATCATAGCTTCAATTCCATAAACTGAACTGTAAATGGCAAATGATCAAATTGTTTGGATGTGGTTTCGATAAATCCCAGTTTGAGATACCATCGCCTTAACTGCTCATGTTGTTGGATAATCGCTATTCCCACTTTCTGATTACCCAGGGATTTCGCTTTCTCAAGAAAAAACTCGACCAGCTTCCTGCCATACCCCTGTTCTTGATATTTTGGATGGACAGCCAGTCTTTCTAGATAGCATACATTATTCTCGACTTGCTCAAGCGCCACACATCCTATCGGATTGCCATCGACTTCCAGTATAAAATAAAGAATCCCTTTATCGAAATCGCGTTGGATCCAATCCGGCTGGCAATGTGAAGGATGAGTCGGTGCATTTTCCGCATTCAATCCCAATTGATCTGCAACCATCTGATTTGCGGAACAGATGATTTCTGCCAGGAGATCCACATCTTCTATTCTTGCTTCTCTTATATTCACCACTTCTACCGACTCCCGTCTCCGGATTCATGCCAATAGCCAAAAATAACAAGTTTCGAATTAGAATCAAGCTGAAAAGCGAGGATCAGGATTACATTATCCAAAGCGACCGGTGACATAGTCTTCTGTTTTTTTGACTTTGGGATTGGTAAAGATCTGATCCGTTTCACCAAATTCTATCAGCTCGCCAAGATAGAAAAACGCGGTATAATCAGAGACTCGTGCCGCCTGCTGCATATTATGGGTCACGATCACAATCGTATAATCTTTCTTCAACTCGAAAATCAACTCTTCGATCTTCTGTGTTGCAATGGGATCCAACGCCGATGCGGGTTCATCCATCAAAATGACTTCGGGTTTCACCGCAAGCGCCCGTGCGATACAGAGACGCTGCTGCTGTCCGCCGGATAAATCCATGGCAGACTCATCAAGTCGATCCTTCACCTCATCCCACAATGCAGCCCCAATCAAGCTTTCTTCAACGCGATGCGCAATTTTGCCATGGTTCCGTTCTCCATTGATACGAAGGCCATATGCCACATTCTCGAAAATGGATTTCGGAAAGGGATTTGACTTTTGAAAAACCATACCCACCCTACGTCGTAAGTCTACAACATCCACTTTTTTGTCATAAATATGTTGACCATCCAGTTCCACCTGGCCCTCAACGTGTGTTCCGGGGATGATGTCATTCATCCGGTTAAGCGAACGCAGAAATGTGGATTTACCACATCCGGACGGGCCAATCAAAGCGGTCACTTTATGAGTTTCAATTTCCATATTAATATTTGTGAGCGCTTTGAACTTCCCATAATAAAAGTTGAAATCCAGGGTTTTTATTTTAATCTTCGACATCAATTCTCCTGTAATGGAAAATATTTCTATCAATTCTTTGGGGCGGATTGTGTGATCCTACACCTCTAACCGCTAATCCCATTTATAATTCACAATTTAAAACTCAACCTTGCTTTTAAGCCCGTTTGTATTTCTTACGTAATCGATAACGTATCCACACTGCCAATCCATTCATCGCCACAATGAGGACGATAAGCACCAAAGCGGTCCCATAAGCGATGGGACGCACTTTCACTATCTCATGATGCTGTGTGGACATGATAAATAAATGATAAGGCAATGCCATAAATTGTTGAAACAATACGGTAGGAAACTTGGGCAGAATGGGCCAGAAAAACGCAACTCCCGTAAACAAGATTGGAGCCGTTTCACCAGCCGCTCGGGCCAGCCCCAAAATCGTACCGGTCAACATACCGGGTACAGCATAGGGCAGCACGTTGGTTCGGATGGTTTGCCATTTGGTCGCACCCAAAGCAAGTGCACCTTCGCGATATGACATCGGCACGGTCTTGAGTGCTTCTTCACTTGCAGTGACTGTCCATGGCAGGGTCAACAATCCCAACGTCAAACCGGAAGAGATAACAGACAATCCCATGTTCAGCGAAAGGGTGAACAAGGCAAATCCAAACAGTCCATAGACGATGGATGGCACGCCGGATAAATTGCGAATAGCCAGACGAATGATGCGGACTATTCGGCACTTGTTTGCGTACTCGTTTAAATAAATCGCCGCAAACATCCCGATGGGCACCGAAAAGATAACAGTTACAATGCTGACCCAGAATGTGCCGACAATAGCTGGCCAGATGCCGCCTTCGGTCATGCCCTTGCGAGGTTTGGCCGTAATGAATTCCCAGTTAATGACGGGCAGTCCTTTTTTGAAAATATCATAAAGGATATACGCCAGGATCAACACGACCAGCACAGTGGCCAACCGGATGATCATAAATCCGATCTTCTCTTGAACTTTTTTCCACGGGATTTTCATCGATTCACCTTCTGATATTTTTCAAGCACAAGATCGGAAACCAGATTCACCAGAAAGGTCATAATAAAGAGGACGAATGCAATCACGAATAAAGAGCGATAATGGATGCTCCCCTGAACAGTTTCTCCCAGTTCGATGGCAATCGTGGCGGTCATGGTTCGGATGGAATCTAGGAAGCTGCCTGGTATGGCCGGGGCATTGCCCGTCGCCATAAGCACAGTCATGGTCTCTCCGATCGCACGGCCCATTCCCAGCATCACAGAAGCAACAACGCCCGACATGGCTGCCGGCAGGGTCACATGGATGAGTGTCTGCCATCGTGTCGCGCCCAGCGCCAAAGAGGCGTTTTTAAAATCCTGGGGCACGGATATAATTGCATCTTCGGAAATACTGACAATGGTGGGAAGGGACATCACGGCCAAAAGGATGGAGCCGTTCACCGCATTCAATCCGTTGGATGTACCAAACAGTTTCGCGAGCAGAGGTCCCATAACGATGATGCCGAGGAATCCAACGACGACGGATGGAATACCCGCGAGAATCTCGATGACCGGTTTAACGACTTCTCTAACTTTGGGATTGGCCACTTCTGCGATGTAAGCTGCAGTCCCTATCCCGACTGGGACTGCGATAAGCATCGCACCCAGAGTGACCATCAATGTGCTAACGAGCATGGAAAGCAACCCATAGGATTCGCGCTCAAACGAAGTGGGATCCCAATGTTTACTGAGGAAGAATTCTTTGAGGCCAATTTCCCTGAGTGCCGGAAATCCTTCTATAAAAAGCAGGGAGAAGATACCAATGAGCACAATTACAGCCAAAAGGCCATGAACAAAAAAGAACTGCTCAATGAGTTTTTCTTTGAGCTGGAGCCACGCCTGCTTCCTTATGGATATTGTAATTGAATCCGGTTTTGCCATAAATTCGAATTCCTAAAATGAAAACTCTCCCCGGCACAAAAATCGCCGGGGAGTCAGATCATGATTTTATTTGTATTGAGATTTGATTAGAATCCCGCCTTTTTATTATTCTCCGAATATTCCCCGGCCACAGGATAGAAGGACATCTCTTCTACAATTTTCTGTCCCTCGGGACCCAGTTCAAAAGTGATAAAATCTTTTACTGCGCCTTTGGGCATTCCATTTATATACTGGAACAATGCGCGTGAGATCGGGTATTTACCGGACTTCACATTCTCCGCTACGAGCGGTGTCACCGGTTCGGAATTCGCATCTGGAGCTACATTAAGGACTTTCAGACCATCCCGGACATTGCCCTTGTCGTCGTACACATATCCGACACCCACATATCCTATACCAGATTTGTCCGCGATTATGCCTTCAACAATCTGCGCGTTACCATTCATTCGTTTCATGCGTTGTGAATAGTCTTTCTTCGCAAGCACATGTTCCTGAAAGAACACATAAGTTCCGGAGTTGGCCTGTCGTCCATAGAGTGAAATCATCAGATCCGGACCGCCAACTTCTTTCCAATTCGTGACATTGCCGCGGAAAATCTGACCAATTTCCTCAACAGTAAGATCATTAACAGCAAGGTCTCCGTTGACAATCACGGATATTCCGTCAATCCCTACGACGATTTCGTAAGGCACCACGCCATTCTCTTTGGCGGCTGTCTTCTCTTTGGCCTTCATCGGACGAGACGCATCGGCAATCTGCACGCGATTGGCAATCAACGAAGCGATTCCCACGCCAGATCCTCCGCCTGTGACGGCAATGGCGGTGTTGGGATGATATTCCATATACACTTCAGCCAACCGCTGCACCAGATTGATCAAAGTATCAGACCCTTTCACCTGGATAAAATCCTGCGCAAACACATTGCCTACCAGAAATACAGCTGTCAAAGTCAGAACGATTGATTTCTTAAACATCATATTCTCCTTTTATGATTTAATATTTGGATGTGGACAGCATGCCCACATCCAGCAATTACTCTACTCAACGAGGATTTTACCTGAATCAAACTTGAAGAACAGCGTGACACGGGCCATCAAGTCTGAATCTTTTCCTTCTTTGGAATAGCTCTTGTAAACAATATTCGGCATGACGTGCACATTGGCGCTGGGAATATAATCCAACCCTGCGATGATCAGACTGGTCTCATCATCGATACCGCCAGAAAGTTTACCATCAGAGAAATCTGTATACACCGCATCACTCGTATTGGGATCAAAATAATCATATCGGGCAAACAATTTCAGTTTAGGCACCGGTGTGATCCATGATCCGAAGATGGAATAGCCGAATCGTTTAACATCAGCTTTCGCGTAATTGGCCACAGCCGTATCACCAGCCAATGTCACGTTTTCGATGCCGGATTCCATATTGGTACGAAGGAACGCTTCTACTCCCAGTGTAAAACTGGGGACATCCCAGCCAATGAAACCCTTTACAGTATTGTAACCAGAACTGCCCATATAATCGGTGGCATATTCAAAATTGGGTTTGTCTGGATCTTGCTTTTCATAATCGGCATAACCTTCAATGGTCAGCCCCTCAACTGGAGTCACCCAGAATGCATAACCCACCTTTTTAAAATGATCCACCTCGGACGATCCGTAGCCCGTGCCGTTCATCACGGTCAACCAGTGATGCACCTTTCCGGAGAGATCGCCTTTTAATCCAATGCCCATGTCAGCCGAGGAACTGATTTTATTCAAATCCATAATCGTTTTCTCGACAGAACGATATCCCCATACATTCTCCGCGTTTTTAAACGCATTGGTTTCCGCGATACCGATATAGACTTTATGATTCGGGATCAAATTACTCCATTCAAAATAGGCATGTTTGATAAATGGAGTAATCTTGCTTTCCACACCAAACTTGTTATGGGCCGATTCAAAACGAATCCGCGTTTTAATGTTTTGTGTCAGGTTGTTTTCGAAAGTGAAATAGATCCTGCGAAAGTTGAAGGCATTCTGGCCCACAAGCGAGGATTTGTTGTTTTCAACGTTATAATAATAATCCGCAAAAACCACTCCCTTGATTTTTGTGATGGATTGTGCCTGAATTGAAACAATTAACAGCACAAGCACGCTGGTGCAAATCAAAGCCATTCTGTTTTTTCTCTTCATCTCTTTCCCCTTAGTTAAATGGATGCTGCATAGAATCGTGTTAAAATTATAAGTTGTTATTGGCGATTATCTCCCTCCAAATTATTATAACTTTTCGACTCAATCCATTTTACGCTTTCATTGTTAAGAATCTATAAAGGAATTGTTAGAATATTGTTAGGATTTGACCATTAATCAAAAAAACCTTGATTTACGCCTTTTTACAGAGTATTATATGTCATAAAATTTAAGATGAACCACTTCAGCGCAAAAAATAACAGAGGATTTGAAATGACCATTCAACTCGAAAGAGAGATTGACAAACTGAAACAAAAGATTTTATCACTCGGCACAATGGTTGAAGAAAGCCTCTATCTGGCGATGCAATCACTTGAAGATCGTGACGAAGCGGCTGCACAAAAGGTGATGGAGAGTGATCAGAATATTGACGACATGGAAGTGGATTTGGAGGAGGAGTGTTTAAAACTCCTTGCATTGCATCAGCCCGTAGCCGCTGATTTAAGATTTATTATTGCGGTTTTGAAAATCAACAATGATTTGGAGCGAATCGGTGATCTTGCTGTCAACATTGCAGAACGATCTCAATATTTAGCCACACAGCCTGAATCCGGAATTCCTCTGAATTTCGGACTCATGGCCGAGAAAGTTCAAATCATGCTGAAAAAGAGTTTGGATGCCCTGGTAAACATGGATGGCACACTTGCCTTTGAAGTCACGGCTTCAGATGATGAAGTGGATGCCATGAACCGGGATATGTACAAGCGCATTACACAGGCGATCTGTGACACTCAGGGCAATCCTGGCGCACTGATTCACCGGCTCAGCATTTCGCGGCATTTAGAGCGCATTGCAGATCAGGCTACCAATATCGCTGAAGATGTCATCTATATGATCGAAGGCCGAATCGTTCGACATAAAACAGAAGACTATCGACAAACAAAAGACCTCAAAGGTTTTAAAAACCTTTGAGGTCTATATAATTTTAGGAAGATATTAGATCTACAAATTAAACGGCATGCGGAACGCCAATCTCGGCTGAATCCGTTCCTGGGGCTTATACATCCCATTCTCTTCATCCCACTGGAACGTCCAGATGTAATCCATGTAAAGCAGCAGGAAGGGTTTGATCTTGTAGCCCAATCCCACACGGGCGACAGAACGGTTATCGAGGGTTCGGATATCCTTGAATGTTTCAATCCCGATTTTATCATAGCTGGCTTCGAGTGAAATCAGGGGAATTTCCTGGGCCAATCCGGCTCCGAAATGGAGTTGGCCGCTATTTTTTACATCATCCAACATTTCAAAAGAACCCATCACCTGAACGATTTTAAGGAAGTTCATATGAAGTCCAGCGAACCATCCCTGCTGTTTTTCAGAGATCAACGGCATGAGGGTTTTTTTGTTGATCAGAGAACCCAGAAGTGCGTTATTATTTAACAATTCAGGTGGAATCATAGACGCGTCGGCACCGAGCGCATCATAATAATCAAGCAGATCACCGACATTACAGTAACGCTGCACTTCATACATCGGCCCGTAATAATTGGGCACAAATCCTTTACCTAACCAGCGGCGTTCAATGCCCACCGATAAATTCAGCAAATCAAAAAGCGCACTGAAATCGGTCAACAGCCCCACGGACTGACCACTGCCCTTTTTATCCGTACTATAACTGTTCTGAATTTCGATAGCCGGAATTGCCACACCATTCACTTTAGAATAGAGGGTCTGCATCATCTCGGCCTGACTGACCGGGTCCACGACAAATGCATGATCCGCAAAGAGCGTCATCTTCAGGATGTCGGATTTTATTAGCGGCAATTCCACATCAATACCCATAAAAGCCACACCATCTTTGGAATCGCGCGATCCGTCCGGATCCACATCGGTCACGTAACTTGCACCGAATGCCAAATTGCGCAGCACAGGGATCTCTTTTTTATTCATGGGGCGCACATAACCTCGAAGTCCAAGCACTTCCAAACGACCGAGATTACTGGTCATGGTTTCAATGCCGAACAGACCGAAATCCATATCGAGGCTGAGGCCGATTTTACGTTCATCATAATTGATCTGATTGTTATAATATCCGAGAATGAACCCGTGCCCGATTCGAGCGGCATCCAGTGCGCCGATCCGCGTATAGAATCCATCTCCCTTATGGCCCCAGCGCACATAGCGGATAATACGGGCATAATCATATCCCGAATCCCAATCCTCTGAGCGGATATGCCCGGTATCTACATTGTATAACAGGCTGAGGTTCAATCCCACACCGAGCTTGCCGATGCTGACATCAGGCTGGAACGAAATATTATAATAGGCCTGATCATCGATCCAGGTCATACCGATACCACCGTCCATGGTTGATGTGCCTTCATCAGCCATATACCCCGACCATTGGCCATAAACAGCACCAAATCCAAGCAGGATAAAAAGGATTAAGCAGAGATTGCGTTTCATGGTGTTTCCCTCCGAATTGTTTGGATATGCAGAATTTGTAAAGTTTAAAGAAAATTGCCGGGATTGTCAAGTGAAATTGCGTGAAGGATTATTTATACTATCCTGAAATTGGAATAAATTAACCTGCTATTTCTATGGATGATCACTCAGTTAAAAAAGCCTGAAGACGCGCGTGAACGGCCTCCCTCTCCGTCATTTGAAACAACTCGGCACGCAACTGACTCGCGCCCCTTAATCCCTTAATATACCAGCCAAATTGTTTACGCATTTCCCTGACCGCCCGTTTTTCTCCTTTCTGCTGGATGGACAAATCAAGATGTTTGAGACAGATTTTAAATCGTTCATCCAGAGTGGGCTCCAGTAGCAATTCGCCAGTTTGCAGAAAATGATGAACGTGTTGAAAAATCCATGGTCGGCCCATAGCGCCACGTCCGATCATGACCAAATCACATCCAGTCTCATCGAGCATGTGTTTGGCGTCTTGAGGCGTAATGACATCCCCATTGCCGAATACCGGTATTTGGACAGCCTCTTTCACCTGGCGGATAACAGTCCAATCGGCCTTGCCGCTGTACCCCATGGATCGGGTTCGTGCGTGAACTGTAATTGCGGATGCACCCTCACACTCGCAAATTCGGGCCGCTTCAACCGCAACGATGGACTCATGATCCCAGCCAATACGAATTTTCATGGTTACTGGAAGATGGGATGCCTGCACAACAGCATGCACAATGCTGCGGAGCAGGGATAGATCCTTCAACACAGCGGACCCTGCCCCATGTTTGATCACTTTTTTTACGGGACAACCGAAATTTATATCAATCAAATCTGGCTGAAGTGCTTCGACATGTCGCGCGGCCTCAGCCATCGATTTCGGCTCACTCCCGAATAACTGGATTCCGATTGGCCGTTCTTGTGGTGAAAACACCATCAAATCATGCGTTTTACAGCTATCCCGAACCAAACCTTCTGCGCTGACCAATTCAGAATACACCATCGCAGCGCCGCCTTCTTTGGCAATCATCCTAAAAGCGCTGTCTGCCGCACCGGCCATTGGCGCAAGAACAGCTTTTCCCTTTATGTCAATATCGCCTATCTTCAAAGTATAAAAAGATACAACATATTTGCGCTTAGAACAAGATCCGAAACCATCTATATGAATACAATTCCAAAACGAAAATAAATCAGGAAAAGTACCGTAACTTAAATAATTAGAAATCGTTCACGAGAATAAAAATCTATTGCATTCAGTAACATTTTTTCGTATTATATTTAGCCAGTATAGTAACTGATATTGCTTTTTAAATAAATAGAGATTTGAGGAATTTTATGGCAAGAAGATGTGATATTTGTGGAAAAGGTCCATTGGTTGGAAACAAAGTCAGTCACGCGCATAACCTGACCAAGCGACGCTGGCTGCCAAACCTTCAAAAAGTACGCGCCGTTGTGGACGGTAAACCACAGCGCGTTAAAGCCTGCACGCGCTGCATCCGGTCTGGCGCGATAGAGAAATAAGTATAAAAAGGCACCTTTCAGGTGCCTTTTATGATTCCTTCCAAAACCAATTCTTCCACATAGCCCACGGAGGTACACCATGAAAAGGCTGAACCAAACGTTTCATCACAGTCAAAGTTATTGGATACTGCTTCTCATTGGTATACTGGCGACTACCAGTCTACTCGTTGCGCAGGATCCTAAAACTGAGTTATTCCTGGAAGCGGATAAGGCCATGAAGCTGGCCAAAGATGCTCAGGCGGAACTCTACTCTCCCACCTTTTTCGAAACCGCACAAAAAAGTTATGCTGAAGGCCAAAGCGGATTTCAAAAAGGCAAGAATCTGGAAGACATTGAAAAGAAAATCAAGATGGCCGCTGTCTATTTCATGAAATCCATCGAATCGACCAAGCTAGCGCATACAGAGCTTAAAAACTGTATTCGATCACGGAATGACGCGTTAAAGGTCGATGGACCTAAATTCATGGAAAAAGAGTGGAAGAAAGGTGAATCTGCGTTCGAAAAGGCTATGAAAAAGCTGGAGGAAACTGATTTGTCCGGAGCAAAGAATCGCGCCAATGATGCAGAGCGTACGTATCGTCAGGTTGAGCTCGAGGCCATTAAGGCCAATTATTTAAAAGAAACCTGGATTCTCCTCAACGAGGGCAAAAAATCAGATGTCAAGAAAAAGGCACCCTTGACCCTTGCAAGATCCGAGGAATTGGCCAACAAAGCAGAACAGCTTTTAATTGAAAACCGATATGATACCGATC
>JABMRT010000040.1 GCA_013202295.1 Candidatus Zhuqueibacterota bacterium | reverse complement strand
CATTCAAATGGTAAAAAATTAATGACTGAAAGTCAAGCAACTATTAATCGGCAGCGCAATCAGCGTTTGGACTGTGTAGTAAAAAAATAAGATAACCAACAACTTCACTCGCCACTGATTTTCACGGATTAACACAGATTTAACAAATAAAATGTTTGAACTAAAGTTATATTTCGGTTGCTTTAAATTTCATTATATCCGTGTTTCTCTGTGTTAATCTGTGGCAAGGCTGCTTTTTGTAATCTACCCACTCAATTCGACATTAAAATTTAAAATAACAGGGTTGCTAACACATAATCCATTACAAGAATAAAGGCGGAGGAATATACAAACGCCTTGATCGTGGAGGCCCCCACGCCTTCGGCCCCGCCCGTTGTTCTAAATCCGATGGAACATCCGATAAGGGCTGTACCCCCACCAAAGACCAGTGCCTTGATTAAACCTGAATACACATTATGGACAAGGAAATACCGCTGCACACTGTTGAAAAATGTGCCTGAGGAAACATCAAGGAGGGCGTTGGCAACCACAAATGCCCCCATATGCGCTACGATATTGGAATATATCACGAGAACCGGCAGCATGGTCCATCCAGCTGTGATGCGCGGCACAGCCAGATATTGAACGGGATCAATTGCCAGAGATTCTAGTGCGTCAATTTGTTCGGTGACACGCATGGTTCCCAATTCAGCAGCAATTGAAGCGCCCACCCGACCGGCAACAACCAAACCGGTCAACACAGGCGAAAGCTCAATAAATATTGCCATACTTGCCGCAGCCCCGAGATAATCCATCGAGACAAGCCCCTCGAGCTGATAGGCCGCCTGCCATGAAGTCACAGCTCCGGTAAATATGGAAACCACTGTGACCAGGGGAAAGGAACGTAATCCGATCTTGTGCATCTGATCGAATACAAGATGTCGATGTGTAATGATATATTTATAGCTTGCAGCGGATTTAAAAAGCAGGAGTGTGTGAAATCCGATCTCCTGGAGAAAATCGAGCACAGCTGCGCCGATGCGCTGCACCCCGTTCAGCAAGATCACAGATACAATCCTTGTTTATGGATGTAGGACTCTACTGAATCAGGCACCCAAAACCGAATGGATTTACCCTGTTTAACGCGATCGCGAATCTCTGAAGAGGAAATAGATATCAGTGGTGCTTCGATCATTTGCACTTTGGAAAAAATGAATGGATCAACATGTTTGATTTCGATATCCGGACGAAGGACGCAAAGAACTTGATGTTTTTCAAGAATCTGTTTTGGATCTTTCCAAGTGTGTAATTCAACCAGACTGTCTCCACCAATAATCGGGAACAATATCTGATTCTGGAATTCAGGGGTTTGTTGAAGCGCATCCAGAGTATCGATCGTGTAGGAAACTCCTCCCCGTCGGATTTCAGAATCTGAGACTTGCAGTTCCGGGTAATCTATAATTGCATGATTCAACATTGCCATTCTCTGATTCGCAGGAGAAAGCTTCTGCTTCAACTTATGGGGAGGTTGATTGGCAGGAACGAAAAGAATACGGTCTAAATCTGCGTTAAAACGGACCGCTTCAGCCAGGATCAGATGTCCGATGTGAATGGGATCAAATGTGCCGCCAAATACGCCAATCCGCATCGAAATGGCCTATCCTTCCGCAGATTTTTCTAATTGTTCAGCGATAAGTTTACGAACTTGATTGCGCTTGCTGTCCGCTTTCTGTGCGAATGAACTGTCTGAATATTTACGGATGAGATTCGAAAACGCAGTTTCTGCCTCTTCAAGCTGATGCATTTTAATATGGCACTCCCCTTTGTGATAAAGAGCATCATCAATGAAAGATGTATCCGTGAATTCACGTACTACATGTTCATAATATATAATGGCCGCAGGATACTGCCCCATCTTCTGATAGAGCTCACCGCTTTTATACTCTTTTTTGGCCAGTTTTTCACGGCACTCTTTGTAACGCGTATCGACTTCCGGCCTTAATTCGGAATCAGGGAATTCATCCAGGAACATCTGAAATTGCGAAAGAGCCTTCAGTGTGTATTCTTGATCCAGAGCATACCCGGGTGAAAGTTTGAAGTAGCACATACCGACTTTATATCGAGCATCATCCACATATTCACTCTGTGGCATACTCCGTATTAATTTCTCAAATTCAGCAATCGCCTGAATGTATTCCTTAAGATGGAAATGCGAATCCGCAAGATAATATTGCGTTTTGTCAATATTCTTACTGCCTGCATTGTTTAAAGCAACCACCGTAAATTGCATTTTTGCCTTGTAGTAATCCTCGCGATCATAAATGCGCTTGGCATAATTAAATTGCTCTTCAGGGGTCATTTCACGTAAATTTACCACATCCCGGTTGCATCCAGCGAGAAATACAAACAAGCCGATAAAAAAGAGACCAAAGATATTGCGAATCATACGAACTCCAATTTTAAAATTAACTGCGAATCGAATAAAATAAATAAACAATCAAACCGGTTAGTCCGACCATCACTGCAGGTTCAAACCATTTTCGTAATCCTGCCGGATTCGGTCGAACGGGATGTCCCAGTATCAATCCATCCTGCTCAATGATTGGCAAATCAGGTACGGATATGGTATCAGATTTCTGTGATTCCAGCATGCCGCTCCATTCAACACGTTTTGTGTCGGCAGCCAATAACTGGATCTCCAACTGAATCTGCGCCTGCCGGGTATATTGTATAGCTCCAAAGAAGTATGTCCGTCTGGGATTATTGTACAAGATCGAAACCCTCTCTGGCAGCCAGGATAATATCATCCCGGATTGCGAAGAATTACCCTCCATAAACACTGTATAGCCTCTCTGGATTAAAGCGTTTGAAATATGAGTGGATAAGAACTGAGTGATGCCCTGATCCTTTGCTGGATTTTCCAATACAATAACCGGCTCTGAAGCAAGTGCAAGAATCGTGGTATCACGGGCAATCATATCCTCAACCATTTGTCCCAGAAATTCAAGGTTCGTCTTCAATCCCTCTGAGCTGTACAAGCAACCATCAGCAACCAGGAGAAATACCCCGAGAATGATGTAGATAATACGTGATTTCATTTTTTCAGTTCCCAATTCACCTGCTGCACTCGATCTCCGGTTCATTCTCACTATAATATCAGTCGAAGTGCCATGAAAAACCAGCGATTTTGTACACTCCGTTCTTGCTGCCAAATACAGGTCACATCAAAATCCATTCTGACAGGACTTCGAGACGATTCCCAAAACAATCCATTCAGCATATCCTGAGCACCGATTCCAAATGACCATGATTTCTCTTCACCACCCCGGGTTCTGTAATATCCACCTCTTAGGGAATAATGAGACATCAGATCCATTTCTAACCCAAAATGAGGTTCCAGCAAAGCGCTTTTTCCTTCACCACTTACATTGCGCACATCGATGTACAATGTGATCATTTTATAGGGTGAATATGCCACGCCGATATTTAACGTTTCATCCGCGAGCCGTTCGAGTTCCATGCGGTCATCGGCATTCTCCTTCGGGAAGTCCACATAACACAATCCGACTTCAAGATTCTCTCGTGGTTTGACCATGAGTCCATACCGGTATCCAAATTTTACTTTTGATAGACCGCCCTTCCGGATAAACATGTCTCCCGCCATACCAAATCGAACACGGGGTGCGAGCGCGATTGACAGTCCAATAGCAGCATTTCGATTGGTTTCATATCCGACCGCATCGAAAAATTGGGATCGATTGAGGCGATCTGAATTTGCCAGGGATTCCTCTCCCATTAACAATCCCCATGAAAGCATGCCGGTTTTTATACCGATTGCGTTGATGATCCAGCCGGCGGATACAGAGCCCTTACTGTATTTATCTCTCTCGGAAATAACAAATATCGGTCCCAGCGGATTGAAAGTCACAGCAAACGTCTTGTCTGGATCGGTCCGGCTTACATGGAAACCCGCCGGATTATAATACAATGCCGCCCACTCATTTTGCATGGCTACAAACGCACCCCCAAGCGCCAGCGGTCTGGACTTGATGGTACTCATTGTAACCAGATAATCATTCTGACCGAACAAAATGTGTGCACCGAGCACAGTCAGAATGAAGTAAATTTTAATTCTCATGTTGCAGCCCATTGGATGACATAAAAACTATGATGGATCAGGTTTGTGTCTTTCGTTGTGGAATCCACCATGTTCGTATCTTTTTAAGGGGGATCAACGTACAGAATATGATCATACCGCATACTCCCCACATTATTATGGGAAATCTCCTTCCGTATTTCACAAAAAACGTATTGGAGGATTTCAAATCTATTGACTCAGTTAAAATCGCTGTTTCATTCAGACGGGTTTTTTGGGTAATCATCCCGAATGGATTGATGAATTCAGATATCCCCGTATTGGCGCATCGGGCGACCCATATTCCATTCTCAATTGCACGGAGCACAGCGATTTGTGCATGCTGATAGGGCCCTGATGTCGGGCCGAACCAACCGTCATTGGTGATGATCACAAGAAACTCTGCTCCCCGTTGGACAAATTCCCTTGCAAGCTGGGGAAAAACGGAATCATAACAGATTAAGGTCGCGAATCGAATGGTCTCTTTTAAAGATTTGGATTGAGTCGAAAATACATGAATCGAATCGCCGGCATTAAAACTTCCGATATCCAAGGTGAACTTTTTCGAAAACTCATAAAGGAAGGGAATGTACTGCATAAAAGGGACTCTCTCTGAGAAGGGAACCAGACGCATCTTATAATATCGATCTAGATGCCAGCCTTCTGGTTGAATCAAAAATGCTGCGTTATACGTTTTTACGTTCTGTTTGTCAATCCATTCATAATCAGGAGCGCCGGTAAGTATGGGTGTCTGAAGACTGTCCACAATATGTTTAATTGGACGTAGATACTGATACTGACGCCGTAAATAGGATGGCGCCGCGGTTTCCGGCCACACAATCAAGTCTGGTTTTGATTCAGCGGACAAGCGGGAAAGGTCTTGATATATGGTATAATTGGAATCCACAAAATCGGTTGTCCATTTTTTATAGGGATCGATATTGCCCTGAATGAGGCTGACACGAACCGGTCTGGAAATCTCTTGTGGCCGGTTCATTGCGATAGAACCGTGTATCCAGGGCAGGGCTAAAAACACAACAATTGCCATAGCAAAAGCACGAAATCGTTTTGTTTTCCAGTGCTCATGAATCAGGAAATAAAACAGCACATTGATCAGCACAATCCAGAATGTGATTCCATGACTTCCAGTGAATGAGATAAACTGGATGGCATCCAGCGTATAACTTTGCGTATAGGCCAGACTGTTCCACGGAAAAGCCATGGGTCCAAAAGCGATGAACATTTCATAACCTGTCCATAAAACGGGAGTTGTCCAGAACACTTCTCTACCCCATCTTCGGACCAACCAGTGCATCAGAATGGAGAAGAGGGCCCAATAACTCGCGAAAACCAGCAATGTCCCTGTCACTCCGAGAACGGTGGCCCATCCAATCCAGTAGATGGTCCCTGTTCCCCATATCAATCCGACGACAAATCCTCCTGAAAGAACTGTCTTGAAGGATTTTGTTTCGATGAATGAGAAAAGAGGTGTCAACACGATAAATGCGAATACGCCAAGCCGAAAAGGAGGAAAAATAAAAACCAGGCCAAACGCTGTGAGACATATTTTAAATATGTCCTGTCGGTTCAATCACACTCCTTTTCAGCGCTATGTGGCTTCAGTTGATGATAATCAATATAATTTTGCAGGATCAATACAGCAGAAAGGGTATCGATCTTTTCTTTATTTTGACTCGGTTTCTTGCCCATTTGATGAATGATCTTATGTGCCTGAACGGATGTCAGTCTTTCATCCCAGAGTTCCACTGACACATCTGCGATGGATGAGAGCCGATCAGCGAACCGGGATACCCGGTTGGCTGAAGGACCGATTTGTCCATTTAAATTCAATGGATACCCCACAACAACTTTTTCGATTTGCATTTCAGCAATCAACGTGCAAATCTCCTTGATAAGCAGATCCATGTTACGGCCATTGAGGACACCGTATGGCTGTGCAGTAAATCCCAGGGGATCGCTGCAAGCGAGTCCGACGCGCCGTCGACCATAATCTAGTGCAAGAATTCTTTTCACAGATTGTTTAGGTGAGAGGTTGTTTTAATACCTCTTTCAATAATTTCCCGGCTTTAAAATGAGTTTTACGTCGAGCCGGCACGTAAATAATCTCTCCGGTCTTTGGATTGCGTGCTTTGGGTTTTGGTTTTGTTTTCTTTACTTCGAACACACCAAAAT
>JABMRT010000039.1 GCA_013202295.1 Candidatus Zhuqueibacterota bacterium | reverse complement strand
TGGAACGATTTGTTATGTGTGAGTTTTATTTTCTTTATCACTTTTAAGACTTGCCCGTCTTTTTATAGACTGTAGCAAATGGTGTTTCATTGAATTTTTTCCTCAACTTGTACAGGAATGCTTATTCTGTCCTCAATCTCTTCATAAATCGGCAAGTCAATGTGCTCACCTGTTTCTAAGGTTACAGCAAGCCCATAAGGGACTTCCTCATCAAGACTTTCCGCATCTTCCCTACACACTACTGATATTTTTAAAACATCGCCATCTTGATATGAGACGACCTTGCTTCCTTCTAATACTTCGTGTTGTACAGTGCCATTTTTGACTTGTCGCCCATCCGCGTTTATTCTATCAACGCCTATATCATTCTTAGGAGGTTCAACAGATAGATTTGCTTTTCTATATTTTCTATTTGCCGGATTAATAGGGCTAAACCAGGCCAGAGTAATCGTTAATCGTCTCATTTCATTTATGCCACTTAAACATGGAGGTAAAGGAAACCGGAAATCATGCTTATCATCCTTTTTTATTTTTCCAAAGCCGATAACCGTTGCTCTTTGAGCGGTGCACTCCAGGACACGGTGAATGTTTGGCACGCCAAATCCCAGATAACGGGCGATGGTTTTTTTAAGTTGTCTGGAATTATCGGTTTTTAACATGTTTTCTAAAATAGTATAGCCCTCACTCCAGGACGATCCATGAACCAGTAAAGTTTTCAGAATAATGGCAATATTGTTTTCGTCAATCAAAAGGTCGTTTTCAGGTATTAATGAGTTTAACATCTCATAAATTTGAGTTGCTGATCGTGTCGCAAGGGCTGTAGAGTTACTTGTTCCTCTGGTATAAACGCATCTGTTAATTTCACCGCCTGTTGAGGGTGATGTGGCTACACATTGTCCGGGCGCCAATCCTGAATCAGACACCCTATAATGATTGTTGTCTTTTGCATCGTATAACTGTCTTCCGCCAAATATGTACAACTCCGGCTTTATGGAATTTTTATAACCTAATCCGTGAGCAGAAATTGGAGAAGGTAGATTCTGGCTTGGTAAAATGTCAAACCTGTTCCCGATATTATCAGCTGTTGCTCTATCCGCATGAATAGAGCCTAATGTTATGGAGTTTATGGAATCAGAAGGAGATAACATTTTTCTGTTACGAATATCTTCATTGATTTTTAACATCGTAAGGGTTGATAGCTCATCATTCGAGAGCGCCCTTAATTCATTGATGCTCTTTTGGAGGTCAATGTCGGTGTTGATATTTCCTGCGCTGACACAAAAAAGAACTTGATACTTATAGGAAAGCCAGTCTAATAATTTTGCACAAGAACTTAATTGATTAAAGAACATCTTTGATGAATCAGCAACTGAAAGATTGATTACTTTTATTGTCGGTGCGACTGCGGGTACATTGCTATCCTCTTCGAACATTCTGCGAACTGAACGTTCAATCAAATCTTCCATGAAATGTTCTTTGGGAATAATTTCACGTGACGTATTATTGACAAAATCATCGGGATCGGGTTTCATAATGGGCCTGAAATAAACCGGTCGAGTAATCGGTTCTTCCCGTGCATCCAGTTCCCCATGACATACAAGCGAAGCCATTGCAGTGCCATGTTTTCTGGCATTTGCCGAATAACTGCTTTCGAAATCATCAGGGTCATCTACAATTAATCGATTTTGAAGAAGACTGTGATTTGCAAAAGGCGCTCCGTCAAGTATGGCCGCAATTGGTTCTCCAGTCGTATTTCCGGATTCAAAATTTCTTGCTGTACCATCAACTGAAATTTCTACGCTACATTGGCCGACAGGCCGGAAAAACATTACATCGTTATTGGTAAACACTTTGGTGTATTCAGACTTCAGAACTTTCTCAATATTTTCCGGAGGTAATTCCGCTTTTATGGCGTGAAATCGTATTTCTTTTATTACGCAAGCTGTTATAATGCTCCCGTTTTCCGTTAAAATTAGTCCAGAGACTTTATTTTCAATTTCTTTTCTTTGGTCAAGGCTATTTCTATACCACAGTTCAATTTCAAAGGTTATCTTTGATGAAGTCCCTTTTTTTAATTCTAATTCAGCTTTCCAGTAATCAATAATACCGGTATCTCTTAACCGATCCGGCGTATCCCATTTTCTTATTGTCTTTATTTGTTTAAATATTTCATTCCATTTACCATATGGCCTCGGTAGCTTTTTATCACCAGAATCCCACTGATTCCACAAATGGAGCAACTTATCTATGGCCTGCCTGTTGCTCATGCTGAGGAAAAGCCTTCCGCTTAATGATTGTTTACGGCTTGCAATAGATTCATCTCTTATAATCTGTATTATCGATTCGCTGTGTTCAGAAAATTCAGCAGTTAGAAATTGCTCAAACTCAACAATAGCTTTATCTGTTAAGTAACCATCTTTCCTGACAATTTTAATAAAGCCATATTCAAGAAGCAGATTCCATATTTGTGATGATTGTTTTCTGTTAATTTCTTCTATCTTCTTACAGAAAAGCGTTTTCCCTATTTTACAACTCTGGTTAAAAAAATCATCATCCGGCTCAATGACTTCATCATCAATTTCTGCCATCCATTCAAGACCGTCTATGGCGCGCACAGCTCTTTGAAAATCATCAATCCTGCCAATAGTCTCAATTACCAACACATATTCAGGTTCAAGTCCATCAGCTGAATCGACAATAAAAGACTGTAGCATGGTTTCAAATTGCGGCGTAAGTCGGTCTTTTTGATTCGTAAAGTCAGGGAAATGGTATGACGGAGAGCCAAAGCCCTGTTTTTTCTTTACTCTATCAGCGGTAGAAGGTGCTGGGAATATTAAAAGAGGTTTTTCCGGCATATTATTTTTCCTCTTTCCGGCTATCAGTTTTAAATCTTTGTTGCCATTGTTTTAGTTTTGCAATAACTACAGACTTCGTATTATCCTGCTGATGATCCAGAATTGCTTGTCTTAAAACATCCGTACAAAAAGATTCTATATCAGAATAGCTTTGACCTTCTAATATTTCAGTAAGTTGTTTCATATTATAATCAATACTGATACCAGTTTTTTTCGTGAACATTTTTATAAAACGTTCAATTTGTGACTTATCTGGTACTTCCAGGTTTAACCTTAATTGGAATCTGCGCCATACGGCACGGTCGAGAAGCTCCGGGTGATTACTCGCAGTAATAACAACCACATAACTTGGAAGCCTATCCATTTGAAGAAGTAAAGAACTTACAACACGCTTTATTTCACCTGTTTCTTTGGTGTCGCCTCTTTCTTTGCCGATGGTGTCAAATTCATCGAAAAAAAGCACACAATTTCGTGTTCTTATATAATCAAACACATTCTTGAGGCGTGACGCTGTTTCCCCTAAATAGCTTCCGATTAAGTTTTCGTAACGAATAACAAAGAAAGAATACATTAAGTGCGTGGCGATGGCCTCCGCAAGACTAGTTTTACCATTCCCAGGAGAACCTGTTAATAATACTCTGTTGCGTGGTTCAAGACCATAAGACCGGAGTAAATCGGCTCTGTGTTGTTCCTCTATTAAATCTTTACAGATTTTTATGGATTGATCTTCAATTATTAAATCATCAAATTGCTTCTGAGGTACAATTTCGAAAACCAAATCCTTGGCCTGCCCATTGGGGCGAATGGCAACATTATTCTTATTTCCATTTTCAGTAATGGCTGTAGCCAGCCTATCAGCAAGAATATTATGTTTTTTAGCACGTTCTTCTGCAATTAAGCTTTCAACAGATTTACGAAAAGAAACCATATCATTGCGATTGGCTGACTGTACCAAACTAAGAAGTATATCTGCTCTTGCCATAGTTTACACCGTCTTAAACTCTATCCCAGCATCTTTCTGATACAAGAATATTTCTTGTCGATATAATATCTTGTTTTTTTATTTTACACATAACATAAGTTTATATGCCCGCTGACTCAATTTTTCATATAGCTTATATTAGCCATTAATGTCTTGTATCAGCCAGTTATTGTGTAGATGACCTATATATGACACATGCGCTTGTGGCTTAAATAAGCCATACCTATTTGGAAAACTGTCTCATACTGAAAAACTAATTTCTTCCACTATAATTTCTTGTGCAGCGCAAATGATAAAATAAAACAAAAAATATTGATCAGTTGATGGTAAGAATATTTGATTGGAAAAACAATTAGAAAAACAGATAAGGGGCGTAAAACTATTTTACCCTAATGGAATATCACTCAGGCATAAATTCATCATTCATCTGAAAACTGATACCCTGCCCCTCGAATACTCTTAATAAAAACCGGGCTTGCAGGCTCTAACTCAAAGTATTTACGCAACCTCCCGATAAAAATATCCACAGAGCGTGTTTCAATTTCTGAACTGACATTCCACACCTTTTCCAACAGCTCCTTACGAGAAACGATTTTCCCCTTGTGAAGAATGAGATATTTCAGCACCATAGCCTCATGAGGGGTCAAACGAATTTCCTGTTTTGGGGTCTTACAGACCAGGGTATCAAAGTTAATTTCATTGGCTCCGAACCGAAACAAATGGGCAACCTCTGATTGATCCTGATACCACTGCTTCCGCCTTAACATGCCTTTCACCCGCAGTAGCAACTCTTTTAAATGAAATGGCTTGGCTAAATAATCATCCGCGCCGAGCTCCAATCCTTTAACACGATCCTTGGCGGCAGTTCTGGCCGTCAACATAAGTATGGGGATTTGCTGCGATTTTCCACGAATGATTTCGGCCAACTCAAATCCGTTATAGAAAGGGAGCATGATATCCAGGATGATCAAGTCAAAGGTTTGTGTATGGATCAAATCAAGAGCAATTTTACCATCCTTCGCCCGGGTGACCTCATATCCTTCATGGGTCAGATTGTATTCCAATCCGACTGCCAAGCTATCTTCATCTTCAACAAGCAGAATCTGGCTTTTACGATTTTCACTCATCAACCGCTTCCTCCTGGCGTCGTCGCTTTTGGGTAATTTTCAAAAGCTTCTTAATATATCGATTTTTAGAAGCTGGGTAGATGGGCAATTCGATACGAAAAGTAGTGCCCTTGTCTCGACCTTTACTGGTCACTGAGATTTTCCCGCCGTGATACCTGATAATTTCATGAATCCAGTATAAACCCAGGCCGGTACCCTTGACATTGGGACTGTGGCGATCGTGAATTCGATAAAACTTTTCGAATATCTTTTTTTGATCCTGAGTGGATATACCCACACCATGATCTGTGTAATCAAGTACAAAATACTGCGATCCGCAATTCAATGTGAGTGATATTTGTACGGGATCGATACTGTACTTGATGGTATTGTCTATCAAATTATCCAGCACAATCTTAAGCGCATCCCTATCCGCAACGCATTGGCAGTCACCCTTTCCGCGGATCTGAATGCTATTCTCCGGTAAGTTGAACTGTTCCATAGAATCCGGAACAAGCTCCCGAATTAACGGGCCGATTGAATACACCTGATAATTATGGGCTATCTTTTTTTGCTCAAGAGCCGGAATTTCGAGAATGGCGTTGATCAACTTATTCAGACGACCGGTGTCTTTGAGCATCATGGTGATAAATTGCTCTTGCTTGGATTCGGGGAGATTGTGCAGATGCATGGTTTCCAGCGCCAATTGAATGGAAGCCAGGGGTGATTTTAATTCATGGGTCACATTGGCGATAAAATTATCATAGAGATGGGTCAGATTGAATTGTATATTTAACCGGTGAAACTGAAGCGACATGGCTACAGAAACCACAATCAGGAGCACCATTCCACTGACCAGAACAAACACATTCCTTCCTTCGGTAACAATCTGCGCAGAAAGCTTGTCATCCACCGAACTGAAAATAATATAGTTGGATACGTACCAGTATATCCAAATACCGAGCAAGGACAACCAGGCAACTTGCGCCAATACAAAGATTAAAACATGATAGTGATGACGTTTCATGACCTATAACCAGGTTTTACAATACTTTTACAAACAAATAGTTTTTCTGTCTGTATATTATGATAGAAATTTTGTATCGAATAAAAAAGATGTTTTTTTGCACGACGAAATTACAATGAACACGAATTCATCCAGGAGCGGAGAATGAACATATTAATGATTTCTCCTGAGACTCCCTCCACATTCTGGAGTTTCAGGAATGCTCTGAAATTCGTATCCAAGAAATCGTCAGAGCCACCCTTGGGATTGACCACTGTGGCTGCCATGCTGCCGGAGCACTGGCATGTCAAACTCATTGATATGAATGTGCGTGCATTAAAAAACAAAGATCTGCTTTGGGCGGATTTAGCGTTTATAACCGGCATGAATGTGCAGCGTGCTTCATTTCAAGATGTGGTGTCGCGCTGTCAATCCCTGAATGTGAAGATCGTGGCTGGCGGCCCCATGATGACTACGGAGTATCAGTCATTCACAGGCATCGATCATTTTATCCTAAATGAAGCGGAAGAAACGCTTCCTCCTTTTTTAAAGGATCTTGAAGCCGGATGCGCCAAGCCGGTCTATTCCTCAAAGAACTTTCCAAAACTCCACGAAACGCCTCTTCCCAGATGGGATCTTCTGGAAAAGAAGAAATATGCCAGTATGAGCGTGCAGTATTCACGCGGTTGTCCGTTTGATTGCGAATTTTGCAGCATCACATTGCTCAACGGACACCGACCGCGCGCAAAAAATACAGACCAGTTTTTAGCTGAACTTGAATCGCTCTATCAATTTGGATGGCGGGGACCAGTATTTATTGTGGATGATAATTTTATTGGTCATAAAAAGAAATTAAAGACCGATCTGTTGCCTGCCTTGATCCAATGGTCAGAGGCCAAGAAATATCCGTTCCGGTTTACAGCCGAAGTGTCCATGAATCTTGCGGATGATGAATCTTTGATACAAATGCTGGTCCATGCGGGATTTGAACATGTGTTTATAGGCATAGAGACACCCAACACTGAGAGCCTGGCCGAATGCGGCAAGTCCCAAAACTTGAATCGGGACATGAGCGTTTCCGTGCATCAGCTTCAGAAACAGGGGCTCCGGGTATCCGGCGGATTTATTGTGGGATTTGATCATGATCCGCCATCAATTTTTGAGCGACAGATTCAATTTATTCGAAAAAGCGGTATTGTCACAGCCATGGTCGGGATATTAAATGCCCCGTCCGGTTCCAAGTTGTTCCAACGCATGTCATCCGAAAAACGGTTGCTGGGTGTCATGAGCGGTGACAACATGGATGGATCCACAAATTTCATTCCCAAAATGAATCCTGAAAAATTAAGTGAAGGGTATAAGAAAATTCTAAAGACTATTTATTCGCCTCGGGAATATTACATCCGGGTGAAATCCATGATTCAGGAATTCCGTCCATTCCCTGGCATGAAACCAAAAATCACACTTACAGACATAAAGGCCCTTTTTAAATCCATGTGGATTTTGGGCGTCTTGGAAAAGGGAAAGCTGTATTACTGGAGACTGTTCCTGTACAGTTTATTCAAATGTCCTGAAAAGTTTCCTCTGACCATCACGTTGGCTATTTATGGATTTCACTTTCGTAAAATAGTGGAACACATATAATTCAAAACATCGATAAAAGGAGTTATAAATGTCAAAATCAACAATCCCTCCATTTAAAATAGGTTCTATCACCGTCCCGATTCCTATCGTTCAGGGTGGCATGGGTGTGGGTATTTCTGAATCCGGACTTTCCTCAGCAGTGGCCAATGAAGGCGGTATTGGCGTCATTTCCTCTGTCGGTCTGGGTTTTAGTGAACCGGATTTTAAAACCCATTTTAAAGACGCCAATAAGCGTGCACTGAAAAAGGAAATTCGGAAAGCACGTGAAAAAACGGACGGTCTAATCGGCGTGAACATCATGGTTGCCTTGTCTGATTATGACAATTTAATGGAAGGCGCTGTGGAAGAAAACGTAGATTTTCTGTTTCTCGGAGCCGGATTGCCGCTCAAGTTTTCTGAGGCTTTT
The DNA here is from genome assembly GCA_013202295.1 of Candidatus Zhuqueibacterota bacterium. GTDB lineage: Bacteria > Zhuqueibacterota > QNDG01 > QNDG01 > JABMRT01 > JABMRT01. Next base: position 2,238 of record JABMRT010000039.1, on the reverse strand, counting down.
CCACCGGAACGGTTGAAGAGTATGTCCACGAAAATAATACCTATCGTTTCCTCGGCCAAAGCTGTGAAAGTAATTTTTAATTTCTGGCAAAAACGATTTAATCATATTCCTGACGGTGTGGTAGTCGAAGGTCCTATGGCGGGCGGGCACCTCGGTTTCAAACGGGAACAAATCGAGGATCCGGCCTATGCCTTGGAAAAAATAGTACCGGATGTCGTAAGTACTGTCCAATCCTATGAGCAGGATTTTGGAAAACAGTTACCCGTGATTGCAGGCGGCGGCATCTATACCGGCAAGGATATATTTAATATCATGCAGCTAGGTGCTCAGGGTGTGCAAATGGGAACACGTTTTGTGGGCACCCATGAATGCGACGCGAACATAAAGTTCAAAGAGGCATACATTAATGCTGGGATTGAGGATGTGATGCTTATTCAAAGCCCGGTGGGATTACCGGGCCGCGCGATACGAAATTCGTTTTTAGAAGATGTGACTGCCGGCATCAAAAAGCCGTTTCAATGTCCATGGAAATGCTTGCGTACCTGTGATTTCAATGAAGCTCCTTACTGTATTGCCGCTGCATTACTTCAGGCCAACCAGGGTCGTCTACAAAACGGATTTGCTTTTGCCGGTTCCAATGTTTGGCGGGTAAATGAGATTGTCTCGGTTAAGACTCTGATGCATTCACTGGTTGAGGAATATGAAAAAGCAGTTCTGGAGCATAATAATGTAGAAGCAAACGTATAAGGCGCTTTATAAAATATAATTGAAAATGGTTTTAAATTTGAAACACTGAGGATTGTAATTTAGGTTGTATGTCGTTTTGTGTGGTACAAGATCTATATAAAATGATTTAGCCACTGATTTTCACCGATTAACACGGCTTTAATATATATAACGCTTGAACTCAAGTTTTTCTTTAACACCCTTAAACTTCACTCTTATAGCTTACTTTAATTCTGCTGAATAACCTTGCTGCTTTAGCTTAGCCTGTACTGCCCTTTGATATGTTTTTTCTAAAAAGCAATACCCAATTATATTGTAGACTTTAAAAACAGAGTCTATTAGAGACTCTGTTTTTTTCATGATTTAATTTCAGAATATCTGTGTTTTATCTGTGTCAATCCGTGGCAAGTCAGCTTTTTCTTAAATCTACCCAATCAATTCAATATAGAGTCGTAATTAAATATCCTGAAAGATGAAGGACAAGCATCAACGCCGTGGTCTTTTTCTGCGATGATGATCAGGTTTCCTGGACTCTGCCTGAGTGTCTGTTTTTTCTATGGTCGTCACTACGGACGCGTGAAGCACTTGCTGATAATAATCGTCCAGAAGCATGGCAATGATGGCAGACTCATCTTCATTCTCGGCGAGACTTCGCCCCAGAGCAATGAATCGACTGCTTCGTTCGGTTTTAAGGGCATCCCGATCACGCAAACGGGCTTCAAGCAATGCAGTCAAGCGTTCTGTGACTATTGCCACCACATCCTCATCAGTGGGTAGAGGCCACTCCTGCATATCAATATGGTATCGTTTCACAATCCGATTCAGTGTTAATCTTTCCACCTCGTTGACCAGAGAAATGGCCACGCCAGTTGCACCTGCCCGGCCTGTTCGCCCGGCTCGATGAATATAAGCTTCAAAATCTTCGGGAATTTGATATTGGAATACATGCGAAAGATTCGGAATATCCAGCCCTCGCGCAGCCACATCCGTAGCCACAAGAAAGCGCAGTGTCCCTTTGCGCACCCGATCCAGCACCCGCTCTCTATGGTTCTGAGACAAATCGGAGGTTAGCTCATCGGCGTCATATCCAAACCGCTGCAACACAGCCGTAACATAATGCACTTCCACCTTGGTGTTGCAGAACACAATAGCTGAATCCGGATTTTCAATTTCAATCACGCGAATCAGGCTGCGGTCCTTGTCCATACCCGGTACGATGTAGAACACATGGGTTGTATCCGTCACATGCACATGATCTTCACTAAGAGAGATAAATTCAGGTGCACGGATAAATTGTTCGGCGATAACACGCACCTGTGCTGGAAACGTGGCAGAGAACATACACCCAATGAGGGGGTGTTTGGGCATATGCTGTTTTAATTTGATCATGTCCGGGTAAAAACCCATGGAGAGCATGCGATCCGCTTCATCAAAGATGCTCATTTTAAGATGAGCCAGGGTTAGTGTCTTTTTCAAAAGATGATCCAGGATGCGCCCGGGTGTGCCTACGAC
>JABMRT010000005.1 GCA_013202295.1 Candidatus Zhuqueibacterota bacterium | reverse complement strand
GTTTTGGGAAATAACCTCGTTTTGCCAAAGACAAATCGACTTTTTCTCCCATCCCTACCTGCGCCAGTAAAGTCAGCCAATCATTTGGATATTTATACTTCAAAACGTCCAGGTATATTCGGGCATTCTCCAGATGTTCCGAACCATTCTTATAACTCATTGTTAACAAGTAAAGCGCCATCTTTTCGCTTTCGGTATCGGGATATTTTCCCATCATCGTTTCACAGGTTAAAATACCCTTCGTATAATCCTTTTCACCATAATAGGTAATTGCCAGTAAGTCGAAGGCAGTTTGCTTGAGGCTATTACTGGTCCCTCTATTATTGATAATAATGTCCAAATAGTTCTCAAAATCTTTTCGATTTATTTCCCGGAAGAGGTGACTAATTTTCACCAATGCCTTTCTGGCCTCTTCTGTCTCGGGAAATTTCTCGATAAGCATCTGATAAACTTTAATAGCTTCTTCATGTTTTTCGTTTATAAATAAATCGTATCCCCAGAGCCACAGATCGGATAGCCGGTTAGGATTTGGCTTCTTCGGATTGAAACCAACTGATTCGTAATCCGGATTTGAGCCGTTGCTGCTTATTGTAAGCAATACGCTCTTGGACAGCGATGAACCACCGCCGGGATCTGATGGAAGAAAAGGAGTGTAGTCAATAGATGATCCGTTATAAACATAAAATTTATAGATATTATCCCACCAGTTATACTCCGCCTCAATATGGACTTCACTATCGGCATAGGCATTATACGCGGTATTATCATAAAAACTATTATATCCTCCGATTCTATTATTGTAGAAATCGGAACTCCCTATAAATGGATTGCAATAATAATATGCCTCGATTCCGTTTTCATCGTTTAAGGCGATTACATTATTTCCTTTGGCCAAACCGGAGGTAGAACCAAATTTTGGGTCACAGTAAAAGTGGAAATAGGCTCCGTTAAGCCCATTATTGATAATGCTGTTATTATAAAAAATAGGTGCGCCTCCGAACCCCACACAGACACCGGACGATGTATTGTATCTGATCATATTATCATTAAAACTGGCAAATGTGTATTCGCCGGTTATGCCCATATTGTTATCGGATATATCATTGCTTTCAATTTGAGCAGCGCCCCCGCCGAGAAAAATCCCACAAAAATTATCATGAATAATATTGTTACTTATTGTTGGTGACGCCGATGAAATATAGACACCATAGTCTGCATATTCTATTTCACAGTATTTCAGGATGCAGTTAGCATCCACACTGGAATCTTCAAATCGGATACCATCCCAATCACCCATTGATGGATTTTCACTGGCGCCGGAAAAGACAATTGGGTAACTTTCGGTTCCCTCTGCAATGAGAGTTCCATAGACTTTCAGTTGAGCATTATCTTTGAAGAAAATCCCGGTGCCGGGCTGAATCGTAAGGGTTACACCCGAAGCAACCGAAATGTCATTTTCCACAATAATGCTTCCGCTCCATTCGGTGTTCTGGGTAATATTACCACTGACATATTGATATAACGCTAACGGCATAGATGGATCGCCAAAAAGAACGTGCGATTTTCCATGCCAGAATCTTGAAGAGGGCATATGTGATTCATAGATAACTTTTGTTTCACGCAGCAAGTCACCATAATAAACATAATTTTCTGAAAATAATAGTTCATGAAGATCTTTTGAAAATTCTCTACATGCCCATTGGCTCGATTCTATTGTTGGTGAAATCGATGCTATAATACCACCATCCGGAAAAAACAACAAATTTTTAATAACGCAATCCTGACGACCTTCAATCGGATTCATAACTTCCCCTATGTTGCAACTTTCCCCAATTAATAATGGATATTTATTTTGGTTGTTAAAATTAAAACTACTATTATTATGATAGAAGAGACCTAAATTAGATTGGTCGGCGCCAGTAGCAAATACATTTATTAGAAATACACCATCGTTAATTGCATCCTCAAAAGCAGCCCAACAAGCTTCAGATTCGTAGAAATTATCAGGATCTATTTCAGATTTATTAAGACGTACTTTAGTGATATTATCAGAGACAACCTGATCAATTGTATCCGTCATCGCACTTACTTTCCATCCGATGCATTCATTCGAAGGGTGATCTACATCACCGGAAGCAAACAATACTCTATTTCTCCAATCAGAATATTGTAATATATCATTATAGTAATCTTCTAATTTATTAACGTATACAGATACTTCTTGAGATGTCATAGCCGGAATTCTGCCAATTGCAATAGGCCCCCTGCTAGATAAACCTGAAATATAAGGATCATCTGTTGGGACTGGTGTATTATCAAAACTCCAGGTTTCCATAATTTCATAACAATACGGAATGAAATTCCCATTTGCATAATCTACAAATGAGTTAGGTACTCCTCTTCTTAAGTAGACTGGAGGGTCGGTCGATATTGGTAGTAAATTCATTCCATTTCCAATTAGCAACACGAATCTTAACGGAGTACTATTATTATACGCATTTATAATATTATTTTTAATTCTAGTACTCGTAAAGGTTTCTTCTTCTACCTGCAACCATCCTACGCTAAATCCTCTTCCTTCAAGTATGGATACTAATTTGTTTTTCCAAGTTTGTTCCTCAAGCTGAGGGTGACTAATCACTAAATAATCAGCATCATTGATTTGAACAGCTGACAAATTTGATAGATTTAGTAACAAAATTAAAACTATAAATGCAGTTTTTATTTTTCTCTTTTTCATATCTACCTCACATATTTTGAATTTTACATTTTACTTACTTAAACCAAATAAATGTCAAGCATTTCTACTTAACCATCCTGAATCTTCTTAACATCCCGTTGCTGTAAGCGGTTATCTCTTCTCCGTCGTTTGAAATTGATAAATGGGTTGGGTTTATGTAATCATCTTTTTTACGATTAAACGCTCCCATATCAAATTCCCATAGCGGTATCTTTGCCGACCCATCTAAAGCATATATATTCACGTAACGATTACCTTCAGGGAATGCAGCAGGGTAATTTCTTAAAACATACAGGAGATTTTTTTGATGATTAATGGCAATTTCTTTCACAGGACGAAATCCATTGAATGTAAATGTATTTAATAGTTCACCGGTTTGTACATCATATATGTTTATCCTTTTATGTTTTTCTCTGAATCCGATTAGTTTCATATCTTCTGAAAATCTATCCATAGAAGTAGAAAAACAGGTGTTGATAGTAGAAACAGTGCTGCCATCTCTTCGAATAATCTCAACCCCGCCTTCAAAATCCTTTCCTCTTTCTTCAGTAAAAAGTACCATATATTCCCCGTTTGGCGACATCATAGACCAGGTCATAGTAGGCTTCTCCCTGCGCCACAACACATTTCCATTTTCATCAATCAAAAGACAAACATAAGCAATTTTTTTATCTTCTACATCCCATCTGGATCTTGCCTCTAATAAAACAAACATATCTTTCGTTTGTGAATTATATGCTCTTTTTCTAGATACTCCTAAACGATACTTAATTGGGATTGGGGGTATTAATACCGGAATCTCTTTATAAATATTTTTAGATGGATTCACAATATGGAACATTCCCTCTTCAAAATCCACTCCTCCGAATTGCCCGTCATCAAAATAATAGTAGGGTTTAACAGTCCATATAACGCTTTTGTATGGTCCATCCCATCCAAAAGTGTTGGGTTTATTGAATTCTACTGTAGATAACAGTTTTCCATTTAAATCGTATATTTCATACACTTGATACGGCGGTCCCTCAAAGTTTTTAGCTTTTACATAAGCCTGCTTATTGACAGTAAGCCACCCGCTACCGGTAAATATATTCTTGCCAGATGCTTTAGAAAACAATACATCCTTTTTTTTCCCTGAAATCATTTTCTCTGTTTTATAATGCAATAAACGTGATGATTTACTTTGTTCGGGTTTTGACCATGCACCATCATAAAATTTTCCTATTTTTTCTTCTTCTGCAATACTATAAGTTAGTTTCTTATTAAAGACTGGTTTTGGTTTTTTATCAATTTTTTGAGCGCTGACAAATTGAACACTTACCAATAGTAAGCATAAAAAGTAAATCGTACCGATTAATGTGCTTTTTCGTTTCATTTTTTAACCTCCTCCATTGAAGCTGAGTTTTCAACTATTATATTAAATGTTGCTGTATCAGTATATCCTGCATAATCGGTAACTTCTACAGTCAAAGTATGTTGTCCATCTTCCAAATCGGCGGAGTCAAAATAGCCGTGGAAATCCCCTGTAGGATCGGTAATATTATTTGTAATGTAAAAAAGAAATTTTCCATCATCGTTATAAGGTACATTAGAAAATTCATCGGTGCAATCATAACAGTATAAAAATGTTGATGCGCCATCATTAAACACTCGATCTCCATCCAAAATAACATTTTCATGCCAATCTCCATTATCTATCTGGAAACAAATTTTTGCAACCCCCATTCTTTTATTATAAGAAATGATATCCTGGGCAGCGATTATAAAATCAACTTTACCTTTAATTTTATCAACGGAAATTTTATCCGATGTTCCGTCTTTCTGTACCCGTAGATAATACTGATCAATAACAGGAGAGTTAGAATCACCGGTATAAGTCAAACCAAATGTTCTTATCGGGTTTGTAGGGTAGTAAGTACCACCTTCGACCGGGTCACCGTGCATTGTATAATCATTGAAATGAAGATGATCATCGGCAGAACCATTGTCGTGATAATCCCGCACTTTTGCAATTTGTTTACCACTTTGACATACCCAGCTATCAGCAGCATATTCATGATCTTTTATATGATAATATTCAAAACAATCGTCATATCCAAATTGAGTTCCTTTTGTTTGTAAGAACGCATCATCCCCTTCTGTTTCTCTATCTCTTACTTTACCAGAACTTACTGAATAAACCGGCGTGTCTTCAACTTTTGGAATATCGATACCTTTGTGCATTCTTGTTGTTTGTCTGGGTTCATTGGGGACAGCGGATAGAACATGCGGAGCATTATCAGGGTCTATCGGCCAATTATAATTATCTACGGCTGGGTCTTGTATCCAGCTTACCTGTATTGGACCATAAGTATTGTTATCTTCGTTTGATTCATCAACCCAACCATCAAAATCCACATAAGCATGAATATTAAATATGCCATATTCTGAAACACCAAAATCTGAATAATAATTATTTGAAATTGGTACATTAACAGAATTACCGGGTTCAAGATGACCTACTTCGCCCCAATTTCCTTCATTATCTGATGTCGTAGGCATATCCTCAAGATTAAAAAATATACTAACCCATTCATCGCCTGTAGTTGGGCCGTCGCCCTGGTTTTTCACAGTTACCGTAACTGTTACCGAGTTACTCGCATATTGATCCAACGGAGAAACTGACATTCCTGTTATAACAAGGTCAGGTGTGCCTGCAATGATAGGATTATTAAATATCCATAGCAAAAACACCATAGAAAATATCGAGAATGTAGAATTTTTAAAAGAATAAATTTTCATAGTCTCCTCTCTTTTCAATAATTTTTCTCATAACCATATCTCGAAATAATTTTAGAATTTTTTCTTTCTCATGCGAAAATTATTAGATTTGGCATGAGTTTTTTATATGAATTTATTTAGCATCTTCACCTCCTTCCTTTGCCGTTAATTTTTAACAGAAGCTATGCCTTCTTTAGCATGATTTCAACTTTCTTGTCGAACTTTTCAGGTTTTATACATCTCCCCGCACAGATGTCGCTACTTTTACCGCAGATTGCGGTATACTGTGCGGGTTTACTTATGGTCTTGAGTGTCATCTCCTTCTCCTATTCTGCTATTCTTATCTTTTAAAACAAAGCAGTGCTAAATATCAGTAAAAAACTTTTGGTCATCAAACCTTCCGCTTCCATGCCCGGTTTGGCGGGTGCAAAACCCAATAATCCCCGGTTCCCGATGTAAAATATCTGATAATTTCAAACG